>PLNY01000108.1 GCA_003141915.1 Anaerolineae bacterium
AACCGAGGCAGAAACAGACGTGAAATTCAATACCGTTACTGTACCGCCAAACTTACTTTGCATCGCTGCAACGACTTTGCCCTTGGTGGCATCATCAATTTGTTTGGAGGTGATCGAATATGAGTCGGTGCCAAGCGGCTGGATGATCGCGTTACTCAAAGCTTGACCGGTGGTGGATTGATATTGATTGTAGACAGTTTGAATATCATTGATGGATGGAAGCGTTCCAGAGAATTGGACCTCGAGCAGGGAACCGCCTCGAAAGTCAATGCTTAGAGCGAGGGGACCTTCATTGGGATTATTTATCCAATGGATCGCCATGAAGATGATTCCCGGCACAATCACGAGCAGGGAAATTAAAAAGTAGAGATAACGATTCTTGATGATGTTCATGTAAAACTCCTACAACCCGAACCAGTTCGGATGTTCATCCAGTTTCAGGTTATCAAGCACGAGGTGCAGATAGGTGCGCGTGACGATAATGGCGGTGAACAGGGAAATAACCACACCCAAAGCAAGGTTGATCGAGAAACCCTTCACCACACTTGCGCCGAATGTGTTCCCGAAGATGTAAAGGATGAGGCAGGTAATGAGGGTGGACGAATTTGAATCTCGGATGGATGGCCAGGCGCGTCTCCAGCCGAGGTCAATGGCCTGACGCAAGGTGCGGCCTGACCTCAGTTCTTCTTTGAGCCGTTCAAAGATTAAGACGTTTGCATCTACGGCCATGCCGATACTGAGGATGAAGCCAGCGATACCGGGCAGGGTTAATGTGACGGGAATGACCTTGAAAAGCATTAAGGAAATCAACGCATAGGTTACCAGTGCCAGGTCGGCGATGATGCCCGGCAGGCGATAATATAATCCCATGAAGAGGATGACGACGGATAGACCGATTGCGCCTGCCAGCAAGCTCTTGCGAACCGATTCTGCGCCGAGAGTTGGACCGACGGTTTGACTCTCTACGACTTTAACCGGCACGGGCAGAGAACCATACCGCAATTGTACCGCAAGAGCATTAGCGCTATCGGCGGTGAAACTTCCTTGAATCACACCCTGTCCGCTAGTGATTGCCGTGTTGACTCTGGGTACTGAAATAGCCTTCTTATCGAGTACAATGGCGAGGTATTGACCAACGTGCGATGATGTGTAATCACTGAAGGCCTGTGAGCCGCTTGATTTTAGCGTGAAAGCAATCTCGTATTCGCCCAGCGACGAGGTCTGAACTGTAACGGTATCCAGCGCTGCGCCAGTTATGACGGTGTGATAGATGGTGGCCGGAGTTGTTTGAGTTGCAGTAGTTGGAGCGGTGGCTGATGGCGTGGTGCTGGCAACAGGTGTATTGGTTGCGGCAGGTTGAGTTGTAGCCGTAAGAGCAGGAGTGATGGCGGCAGATTGTGTTGCGCCAGTAGTTGTTGGTTTTGTCGCGGACGTTTGACCGTAGTCAGTCTGGATTATTGTGCCTTCAGGTACGGGATTATTTCCCATATCTACGAATTCAAGCAAACCGGTTTGCTGCAAAGCGGCTACCACTTGCTCGGGATTGTTAATCCCGGGGAATTGAGCCACGATGCGGCAGTTGCCGGCAACTTGCATGGTGACTTCACTTACACCTAAAGCATTGGCGCGGCTTTCCAGGATTTGACGCGTAACATTCAATTCATTAGGATCTACAGTGCCACAATTGGGCACATCGGCTTGAAGCAAAGTCTGAAGTCCGCCGCGCAAATCCAGTCCAAGGCGGATATCGGTGTCGAGATTAACAAGCATTTTATCGTTCGTTGGGTTGGCAATCGAAATATTCTTACTCAAGTCCACCCATAATGAAAAGGCGATGAGCAGAATGATCACGACCAGCCAAATATTGCGGCTACGAGACATGGTTTACTCCATCCAGCATGGTTCATTTAAAAACCAAAGTGATTCTGAATTTTGAACCAACATGGTTTTGAATTTTGAACCATAAAAATACCAGCTTTTGGCTGGCGCGGCGTGATTATACTCTGAAAGTACGCGCTTGTCAGCAGAAATACGACAGGGAGTATCTTGTCCGATTAAGTTTGGTCCTTTGGTCTAATGAAGCCGAGCGCGCATTTCAATACTTCTGCCGGCGAAAGATTGTCGGTTCCGATGATCAGGTCGGCGTGTTGGCGGGCGTGATCGAGGCGGCGCAGTTGCTCTTTATATTCATCTTCATTCCAATTCAATTTTCGGCGTTGCGTGGAAACTTCAAAAGAGGAATCTAAATAGATCAACAAATCTGGATGGGTGATCCGCTGCCACATATATGGAACATAAGAATGTTCCTGCGCAATGTGGCGGCATCGGAAACCTTCACGTTCCAAGCCCGCGATCAATGTGGTTTTGCCAGAGCCGCATGGCCCAACAACGCCGATGAGGAATTTACGATCAGGCTCTTCTTTTTCGTTCATCCGATGGGAAGCCGCACGGTCATGCGGCGGACTTCATCGCCGTTGCGCGGAGCAACCTTCAGAACGAGCACACTGATATCGTCGGCCGGCCGGCCTTCGTCCAGCTTGACCGCATAAGCCAGCAGGTCGTCAGCGAGTTCCTGCGGCATCGGTTCCTGTTCTTCGAGCAAGGATTCGATGACTTCGCAAACATCCATCGGCTCGCCTCGCCGCTCACCTGCGTGAGTCAAGCCATCGGTATAAATGACAATGGTCAGACCCGATTCGATTTCGATCTCGGTGATGATCGGGCGGACATCGCGCGAAGTTCCAAGCGGGACGCTTTCTCCGCTGAGACAATCGGTCTGATTGCCGCGTGTGATGAAAATCGGACAGGGATTGTTGCGCGTCAGAACGATGGTGCCGCTGTGCAAATCCACCGATGCGATGTTGAGCGTGCTGATGACCTTTCCTTTTTTATCCGTATAGAGCGCGTCCGACGCGGCGCGCGCCGCCGCACCGTCGCGTACGCCTTCGGCCAGCAGTCCGATCACTTTGCGGACAACCATCATTGAAATCGCTTTCGCGCCGCGGCCCGACGTTTGTCCATCGGCCAGCACCACAGATAATCCGCCGTTCGGTCGTTCAATTACTTCGAGAGTGTCGCCGCTTTCGGACGATGCGTACCATTTGATTTTCGCAACTGCGATCTGCACTTCCATGAGATTGATTTTACAACGTTTCGGGCTTGACGTCACTGCCTTCTGCCGCTATAATCCGTCCGCTTCATTAGACGTTTCGTAGTAACGACTTAAGTCGTTACTACGTTTTATGTAGATAAGGAAAAAGTCATGACCCCACACCCCAAACGCAAACACTCCAAGGGCCGCCGCGATCGCCGCCGCTCTCACGATGCATTGGAAGCGCGTAATCTCGTTGCTTGTTCCAATTGCGGTTCAATGCGCCTGCCTCATACCGTCTGCCCTAACTGCGGACATTATCAAGGCCGGGAAGTGTTTGAAGTCAAAAAAGAAAAACAAAACCCGGAGTAGTTCGCAGCGAGCCGTGACGAACACGGCTCGTTTGTGTTTAAAAGGCAGAGGACATTTCCATGAAACTTGATGCCAAAACAACTGTATTTGTATTTCCCGGGCAAGGTTCGCAGGCCGTTGGAATGGGGTGTGAGCTGGCTTCGGCTTATGATGTAGCTCGGAAAACTTTTGAAGAAGCAGATTCCATTCTCCATTCTCCGTTCTCCAAACTAATGTGGGAAGGACCGGAATCAGAATTGAACGATACGATTAACACCCAGCCCGCGTTGTTCGTTCATTCGATGGCTTCATTCCAAGTTTTCTCGCATCTCTATCCGGACCTCAAGCCTGCCGCGCTGGCCGGACATTCCCTCGGCGAACTATCGGCTCTCGCCGCGGCTGAAGCTTTGTCTTTTGAATCAGGCCTGCGTCTCGTTCGCAAACGCGGCGAGTTGATGAAGAAGGCCGGTGAAATGAATCCCGGCGGCATGGCCGCGATTTTGAATCTCGATATTCCATCGCTCGAAAAAGTTTGCGCGGAAGCCAGCCGCGCAGGCGAGCCGGTGCAAGTGGCAAATGATAATTGTCCCGGGCAGGTGGTGATCTCCGGCGCGAAAGCCGCGGTCGAGCGCGCCATGGAAGGCGCAAAAGCCGCGGGAGCGAAGCGCGCGATCCCGCTGGCAGTCTCGATTGCCGCGCATTCCAAATTGATGGATTCGATTCAGGGCGAATGGAATGAAGCGGTGAATAATGCAGGCATCACGGATGCAAAGATTCAAATCATTGGGAATGTTGTCGCCAAGTCGATTCAATCTGCCGCCGATTTGCGCCTCGATATTCAATCGCAGTTGCAATCGCGCGTCCGCTGGACGGAAACGATTCAACTTTTGACGGGGCAGGGAATTACAAGCTTTGACGAGGCGGGAACGGGAAATGTTTTGTTGGGATTGATCCGCCGTATCAATCCCTCGACAATGGGTTATCCGCTTAGCAATCCGTCCGATTTTGTGATGCTAGAATAGCTGCCGTTCGCAGCTTTGAAGATCATATTCCATTTGAAGTGATCGAATCGGGACAGAAAACGTGAATTGTTACGGGTTGAAATTAACCCGAAAAACCTTCATATAGGATATCAACAACGAAACCTGCCTTGCTGATTGAACCGATATAATCAGGCTGACGCCTCAAATGCTCAAAAGTTAATTTGCCAAAATCAAAAGAGTGAAAATAATGAACATGCCTTCGCTTTCTCAGCGTAAAACGTGGATCGATTTCACGCGCGTCTTGGCAACTTTTCTTGTTGTGATGGCGCATGTCGTTTTATATCCCCAGGTTATGGGTGCCGGTCCCGTATGGAGTCGAACGCTCTATTACACGTTGACGCGCATTGGGGTGCCATTATTTTTTTTCATCAGCGGCTATCTGCTTTTATCGAAAGTGGAAGATTGGGGAGTTTTCTTTAAGAAGCGCGTTTTAAAAGTGTTAATTCCCTTTCTGGTATGGTCAATCGTTTATATGGCCGTCTTGAATCATGAATATCCGGACGGCTTGACGTTCCAGGCGGTAATTGCCACTTTCGAAAAAATATTGCGCGGACCGCGTGCGGCACACTTGTGGTTCTTTTATGTTTTAATCGGGCTATATCTTTTCACTCCGGTATTGCGCGTCTTTACGGCCCATGCTTCTCAGCGCGATCTGCTATATTTCTGTGTGTTGTGGTTTATCGTAAATCCGGTATTTGCTTTGATCACGCACTTCACGTCCATTAATATAGGTTTTGAATTCGAGTTTATAACGGGATACATCGGCTATTATGTT
>PLNY01000328.1 GCA_003141915.1 Anaerolineae bacterium
CGTTCAAAATAATATAGAAGACCGCCACCGTTCCCAAATTCAGCACAAGGAACAGCGCCGAATAGACCGCGCTGCGGCTGAACAACATTCCCAATGCGGCGGCAATGGCAATGATCGCAAGAACGAAAAATGTAACCAATTCAGCATTCATACTAATAATCCTGCGGGTTTTTCATTGAAGGCACCGACCGTGTGAATTCACCGGGAGTTGTCTTTTGCGGCGTAGTCTGTGTGCCAGCCGATACGGATTCAAGAAGCATATCCTTATCATAAATGGCATCGCGGCGATCCGTAAACGTCAACTCGTAGTTATCGCCGAGGACAATGGCTTCGGTCGGGCAGGCATCTTCGCAAAAGCCGCAAAAAATACATCGCAACATATTGATNNTGTGGACGCGTAACGCTCGCCGGGCGAGAAACGCTTCTCGTCGGTGTTCTCGGAGGCTTCGACAAAGATCGCATCCGCCGGGCAAGCCGCGGCGCAGAGCGAACAACCGATGCATTTTTCCAGGCCGTTATCGTAGCGCTTCAAGACGTGGCGTCCGCGAAAGCGCGGGCGGACGGGCCGCTTCTCTTCCGGATATTGAACCGTCACCGGCCGCTCAAACATGGATTTAAGCGTCGTGGCGAGGCCACGCGTCAATTCTCTAAGCACGAGCCACCTTCCTTCTCAACGAAAGATTCACCAGTAATACCGCAATCAAACCGGCAGCGATGGATGATATCGGGATAAACCAAAGATAAATTGCGCCAAATTGCTGAACCAAAAGAATGCCCAGCGCGGTGAAGAATACCAGCGCCAGCGAGAGCGGCAGCAATACTTTCCAACCGAAAGCCATCAGCCGGTCGTAACGGATGCGAGGCCATGTTGCGCGCACCCAGATCATAAGGAATAAAAGCACGACCACCTTCAAAAAAAGATAGATGGGACCCAGCCACCAGAAATGATCCACACTGAGAATCGTACCCTGCAAAAACCAGAACTCACGAAAACCGCCGAAGTACAACGTTGCCGCGATCATGCTGACCACGATCATCTTCGAATATTCAGCCATGAAGAATAGCGCAAACTTCATGCCGGAATATTCGGTGTGGTAACCCGCCGTCAATTCCTGTTCCGCTTCGGGCATGTCGAACGGCGCACGATTCACTTCGGCCAGCGTGGTGATCAGGAAGATCAACGCGCCGACGGGTTGAACGACGACAAACCAAACATTTTTCTGGGCATTGACAATATCCAGCAGACTCATGGAATTGCCGAGCATGATCGCGATGACAAAGCAAAGTCCCAGCGCCAGCTCATATGAGATCATCTGCGCCGCGGATCGCATTCCGCCCAGCATCGCATATTTGTTATTCGATGACCAGCCCGCCAGCACAATCCCATAAACCGCGATGGAAGCAATCGCTGCCAGATACAGCACACCGACATTGATGTCCGCGATATAAAGCGTAATGGGATGGTCAATAAAGGGAAGCGTAAACTGCGTCCCCAACGGAATGACTGCCGCAATAATTATCGCAGGTACGACGGTCATGATCGGCGCAAGAACGAACAACACCTTATCTGCAAGGGCCGGAGTGAACTCTTCCTTGAAAATCAACTTGACTGCATCTGCAATCGGTTGCAACAACCCCTGAGGTCCCGCGCGGTTCGGCCCTATACGCGTCTGGATGCGGGCCAAGGCGCGGCGTTCATACAAGGTCAAATAAGCAAAGCCTGTCAAAATCAGAAACGCCAGGACGAAGGCTTTGATGATCCATTCAATCCACAGTTCCATCGCTACCTCATTGCCGCCTTCTTAATGGCTCTGACGCTTGCCTCGACCGGCTCATGGATGGGCAATCCCATTGAACGCGGCACCAAAACCACGCCCGCCGAAATCGTATCGTCAATTTTGATTCGCACTTCTTCGCTCACGCCATCCAAATTCAATTTAACGAGTTCGCCGGCATTTACATTGAACTGTTCCGCCGCAGATGGATGCAACGCGATGGTCGTCTCGCCGATTCTTTGATCCAACAACTCGGAAGTGGATACCGTCACGCCGCGATCATACAATTTGGCAATCGGCACCGCTAAAAGTTTATTTTCCTTTGGACGAAGCGCCAGAACTTTCTGGACCCGAGGCAGGCTGAACTTTTCGCCGCGTTGCGCGGCGTTCGACAACTGCACGCCCAATCCATCCTTATTCTCGTAGGTTGTGCCGCCGTAATATAAATCGCCGCGTCCGACAATCGGCCACTGGGATGTCACTTCGGCCAGTTTTGCATAATCCAAACCCGCGAACGAAGGATGATCCTCAACCATGATTTCAAAGACCACCGATGCGGATGTGCCTTCGAGAATCACACCCATTTGCTTGGCTACCTGCGAGGTGATCGCAAAGTCGGGCTTGGCACCTTCAAGTGCCGGCACAGCGGGATAGAATCGCTGGACACGCCGTTCGCCGGAAGTGAACGTGCCGTCGCGTTCCGTGCAAGCCTGGGCAGGCAAAACGACATTTGCAATTTCTGCAGTTTCCGTTTCAAACAAATCCTGCACAACAATGAACGGCTTGCGTTTTGCATTTTTGATTCTTAACATGCCATCGCCGAACGGATCGGCGCCCGCGATATAAACCGCATCCGCTTTATCGAAGACGGCCTGAAGATTTTCCTCAGGACGGAATCCAACTTCCCACGCGCCCTGATCGT
Source organism: Anaerolineae bacterium (assembly GCA_003141915.1). Taxonomy (GTDB): domain Bacteria; phylum Chloroflexota; class Anaerolineae; order Anaerolineales; family Villigracilaceae; genus Fen-1038. The sequence goes on from PLNY01000328.1 coordinate 2,698, forward strand.
TTGCTCTCTGCCACACGCCGATCAAACCATTGTTCGGCCTGCCCGCGTGTTCAGTATCATTCAAGGCGCGGGCACAAGCCGTGGCCAATGCAGTCGAACCTTCAAGTCCAAGCCCTTCGCTTCCAAATAAAATAATGGCATTTTCGGCTTTGACAAAAGCATCGCCAATCTTGCCCTTCTTCGTCAAATCCTGAATCGTCTTTGCTTCATCGCCATAGGCATAACGGATCACAAACGAAGCATAGCGATCCAGCTTGGTTTCACGCGGGTTGGCAACGATCAACGTTGTGCCGCGCTGAGCGGCTTGCTTGACGCGTAGATACCAGATGGGCGCTTCTTCATATAAATCAGAAGCCACAACCACAATGGTGGAGCCTTTTCCCATTTCGCCAATATTCGTGCCTTGACCCACACCAACCAAAGAAGTCAAATCGCCGCCGCCCATATTGGAATACAAGACAGCTTTGCCGTCTACTTGATCTGCCAACGCTTTCAAGTTGAATAAATCTTCATTGGATAAACGGCCCGAAGCAAGCACCACCAGATTCTTTTTCGCCTTCGCAAATGACTCACCTGCAGCTTTGGTCGCCGCATCCCATGAAGTACGCGTCAGTTTGCCATCTTTGCGAATCAACGGTTTTTTCAAACGATCCTTGCTCTCCACATAATGAAACGCGAAGCGGCCTTTATCGCAGATCCAGGTTTCGTTGACCTGTTCATTCTGACGCGGCATGACGCGCTTGATGACAATCTTGCCATCGGCCTTCGCCTCGCGCCGCGTGTTGAATGTGATGTTGCATCCAACCGGACACTGCGAGCAGATCGAAGCTGAAGCATCCAATTCCCACGGGCGCGCACCAAAACGAAAATCGGCAGTGGTCAGCGCGCCGACCGGACAGATGTCGGTGGTGTTGCCCGAGAAAACGGAATCAAATCCCGGGTCCGAGAGAGATACGATTTTTGTCGAACGGGCGCGATCGTCGAAGTTGAGCACCGCATCGCCTGCGACTTCATCCTGAAAACGAATGCAGCGCGCACATTGAATGCATCGTTCCTGATCGAGATAGATCAGTTCGCCCAGTGGAACATTCTTGGCGAGATGCATCTTCTCATCGTACAAGAAGCGGCTCTTGCCCGGACCGTGAGCCATCGTCAGGTTCTGAAGCGGACATTCGCCGCCTTTATCGCAGATTGGGCAATCGAGTGGATGCGATGTCAGCAGAAATTCAACGGTGCTTTTTTGTCCGGCCTTGGCCTTCTCGGATTGAGTGTAAACGACCATGCCATCCGAAACAGGATTGGTGCAGGCCGTTTCGAGCTTGGGCAGGAATTGAAGTTTGGGCTCGCCTTTATCATCGAGGATGGGTTTGCCGGTGTTGCGATCCATCATCGGGCGGCCAATCTCGACGAGGCACATGCGGCACATGCCGACCGGTTCCATTTTTGGGTGATAACAAAAGACGGGAACATCAATGCCCGCCAACTTGGCGGCATCCACCACCAGCATCCCGTCGGGAACTGTAATTTGTTTCCCGTCAATCGTGAGCGTGACTTGTTTGGTCATAAGTCTCCGATAAAACCGATATTCGAGGATCGAATATCGAATTACGCCTTTCTAAAATCCTGCGGAAATCTTTCGATACCTGTAACCACCGCCATCGTGGAAAACTCGCCCAGCGGGCAAAGGCATTTGTTCTGCATTTGCTTGGCGACATTGAGCAATAAATCCGCGTCTGTCTGTTTTCCATCGCGAAAGTCTTCGATCAAATGCATCATCCAATACGTACCTTCACGGCAGGGTGTGCATTTGCCACAGGATTCGTGCTTGAAGAAATGAATGGTTTTGTTTATAATCCAATCAATCGAGACAGTATCGTCAATCACGATGACGGAAGCCGAACCGAGATCCGCGCCGAGTATGCGAACCGTGGCGTAATCCATTGGAGTATCCAAAACCTTCTCATCCACCACAATAAATGATGACGATGCGCCTGCTGGCATGATCGCCTTGACAGATCTTCCATCTTGAACACCGCCGCCATGTTCGTAAATCAATTGGCGGAATGTTGTCCCAAATGGCAATTCATAGTTACCGGGTTTGCGAACACGGCCTGAAAGCGAAAAGATTTTTATACCCGCGCTATCGGACGTGCCCATGGATTTATACCAGTCCGCGCCATTAGCGAGGATCATCGGCAGGTTTGTCAACGTCTCGACGTTGTTGATGACCGTCGGCTTGTTATACAAACCTTTCACGGCCGGGAAAGGCGGACGAATGCGCGGCTGTCCGCGTTTGCCTTCGATGGATTCGAGCATGGCTGACTCTTCGCCGCAGATATATGCGCCCGCGCCGAGATGGGTATAGATGCGAAGCGAATAATCCGCGCCGAAAAGTTTTTCACCGAGAAGGCCGGCGTCTTCCATCTCCGCGATCTTTTCATCGAGGGATTTCGCGATCTGCCAGAACTCGCCGCGCAGATAAACGTACGCGGCATTCGCACCGACCGCATACGAAGCAATCGCCACGCCTTCCAAAAACTGAAACGGATTGCCTTCCATGATCTCGCGGTCTTTGAATGTACCCGGCTCGGACTCATCCGCGTTGGCGACGACATAATGCGGCCAACTCTTGCTGTCAATGAACGACCATTTCATACCGGTCGGAAAACCCGCACCGCCGCGTCCGCGCAGACCGGACGCTTTGACCAGGTCGGTCACTTCATTCGGCTTCATCATCGTCACGGCTTTCTTGAACGCCTCAAAGCCGCCGTTATTTTCATAAACGTTTAGATTACTAATATCAGGAACGTCACGATGGCGCAGGAGAATATAAGCCATTACTTCATCTCCGCGCTGGATTTTTTGAGCGTGTCGACCAGTTCCATGGTTTTATCCACGGTCATATCTTCGTAATACTTCAATCCATTGCCGCTTTGGATTTGGAACATCGGCGCTCGGTCACACGCCGCGAGACAAGTCACCGCTTCAAGCGTGATCAAACCATCCGGCGTTGTCTCACCGACTTTGATTCCGAGATTGGCGCACAACGATTCCATGAATTGATCGGCACCGCGTAGCGCGCAAGGCAAGTCGGTGCAAACCTGCATCCGATACTTGCCTTCCTTCTTATCGTGATACAAGGTATAGAAGCCAATAATCGTGCCGACATCGGTAAGGCTGATCTCCAGTGTATCCGCGATATCCTGCATCGCATCCTTGGTGATGTAACCTTCTTCGCGCTGCGCAAGATACAGAAGCGGCATCACCGCCGAACGTTTATATTCGAGCGGATACTTCGCCAAAATTTGTTTGACTTCCTTTGGATATTTTTTCGCGAGGCTCATCGGTCAATATCTCCGAGAACGATGTCAACAGAAGCGAGGATGGCGATCAAATCCGCCACGAGATGTCCCTTGACAATTTTGGATAGCACGGAAAGATTATCGAAGGAAGGCGTGCGCCAGTGAACACGATAAGGTTTTGGACCTCCATCGCCTTCGAGATAAACTCCGAGTTCGCCGCGCGGACTTTCGACGGCGCTGTAAACCGAAGCCTTCGGCGCAGGGAAACCTTCCGTCCATAATTTAAAATGATGAATCAACGACTCCATGCTCGTACCGATCTCCGAGCGCGGCGGCGGGACAAACTTGCGGTTATCGCTCCGAACGGGACCCATCGGCAATTTATTCAGCGCTTGTTCCACGATCTTCAATGATTCACGCAGCTCCTGCACGCGCACGATATAACGCGCATAGGTATCGCCTTTGGTTTCCGTCGGAATATTGAAATCATATTGTTCGTAACCGCAATACGGGCGAACCTTGCGCAAATCCCAATTGACACCCGAAGCGCGCAACATCGGACCGGTCACGCCATGCTGAAGCGCGGTAGCCGCGTCGAGTTTGCCGATGCCCACCATTCGGTCCAGCCAGAGCGGATTCTTCGTCAGCAGGGCCTCGTACTCGTCAATGCGCTTTGGAAAAATCTTGATGAAGTTCCGCACTGCCGATTCGAACTCAACCGGCACATCGCGCCAGACGCCGCCGGGACGGAAATAAGTCACCATCATGCGCTGGCCCGAGACCATCTCGAAGATGTCGAGGATCAACTCGCGTTCGCGGAAGCAATAAAGGAAGACCGACATCGCCGCCAGATCAAGCCCGGCGGTGCCGAGCCAGACGAGGTGCGAAGCGATGCGTTGAAGCTCAGTTAGGATCACACGCAAAGCCTGGGCGCGCGGCGGCACATCAAGATCAACCAATTTTTCAATCGCCATGACATACGCAAGGTTGTTGCCCATATTGTTCATGTAATCGAGGCGGTCGCTCATCACCTCGGCTTTTTGATACGTCTTGGCTTCCATATTTTTTTCAATGCCGGTGTGAAGGAAACCAAAATCAGGAATGCAATTGATGATCACTTCCCCATCCAGCTCGAGCAGGAGTCGCAGCACACCATGCGTGGATGGATGTTGCGGTCCCATGTTCAGCAACATGGTCTCGCCCGAAATGGCGCGCTCCGAAACTAAATGTTTGTATGGGCCAACAGGAACTTCTTGCAATTGATATTCACTCATAACTATTCCTTGGCATACGGCTTGCGCACATCAATCTCTTCAAAGTTGAATGTAAATTGCGGCTCCTCATAGCCCAATGGATAATCCTTGCGAAGCGGATGTCCATCCCAATCTTCCGGCATGAGAATGCGGCGCGGATCTGGATGACCTTCGAACTCGATGCCGAACATATCGAGGATTTCGCGCTCGCGCCAGTTCGCGGCTTCAAACACCCTCGTCACCGTCGGGACTTTGGGCTGGCTCCCGTTAACCGGAACTCTCAACTGAATGGATAAATTCTGCGTTAACGATGTGAGTTGATAGATCACATGAAAACGCGGATTTTCTTGCGGCCAGTAATCCACCGCGGTCATCGCCGAGAGCAAAGAGAATTGGTGTTCATCGCGCAGAAACGTCAATGCATCTGCGATTTGTCTCGCGTTGATAAAAACATGCACCTCGCCGCGAAATTCTTCATACGTTGCGCCGGCCTTTTCCTGCAACACCTTGACGATCTTTTCGAGTCTAGTATCCATAATAATTTCCCGTCATTGCGAGCCGCTGTTTTTTCAGCAAAGCAATCCGCTTACAAAACGCAGGTTGCTTCTCGCAAACTCGCAATAGCAATTCTAGGCTTTCGCCAAATCCGTGAACTTTTCGCCTTTGACTTTCTCGAAGAGCGTCAGCACACCATGGATCAGCGCCTCCGGGCGCGGCGGGCATCCGGCCACATAAACATCCACCGGAACAACTTCGTCCACGCCTTGAACAATGGCATAGTTATTGAACACACCGCCGCATGAGGCGCAGTCGCCCATCGCAATCACCCACTTGGGCTCGGGCATTTGGTCGTACAGACGACGCAGGACGGGAGCCATCTTGCGTGAGACGCGCCCCGCCACGATCATCAAGTCCGATTGGCGCGGACTTGCACGCATCAATTCCATTCCAAAGCGGCTCATATCATAATCCGCTGCCTGCGCCGACATCATCTCGATTGCGCAGCAAGCCAATCCAAACAGCATCGGCCACATGGCATTGGTGCGCGCCCAATTCACAGCAGATTCGAGCGTTGTGGTCACCATGCCCATGTTGCCAAGCTTTTGTTCTACTCCCATTCTAATGCTCCTTTTTTCCACGCGTAAATGTAACCCACCAATAAGATAACGATAAACACAGCCATCTCCACCAATCCAAACAAACCCAGCTGACGGAAGACAACTGCCCACGGAAGGAAGAAGATGACTTCAATATCAAATAGGATGAACAGCACCGCTATTAAATAGAAGCGGACCGGCATGCGCCGCGTTCCCGGACCGATGGGTGCAAAACCGGATTCATACGGCTCTTCCTTGACTTTCGTTTTTTTCTTCGGTCCAAATAATTCCCCCAAACCAATCGCGGCCACAGCAATAAAAGTAGCCACCGCGATCATCACAGCGATGGCGATGTACGGAAGCAACATAGACACCTCGAAGAGATCCTCACGTATGCCGGTTGGCAAACCGTCATACTGGCGGTAAAGTATATCACATGTGGTTTTTGAGGGCTAGAGAATGTGTTGTGTTTCACAAAAGGGGACAATAATTATATTGAATGTATCAAAATAGAACAGCTTCCTCTCTACCCCAAATAGTCTTCCAGTGGTTTACTGTGAAAAGGATGACGCAACTTTCGCAAAGCCTTGGCTTCAATCTGACGGATTCGTTCGCGCGTCAAATCAAAATAGCGGCTCACCTCTTCCAGCGTATGATCCTCACCGTCGGTCAAACCAAAGCGCAGTTCGAGCACCTCCCGCTCACGGTCAGGAAGTCCATCCAAAGTGTGCCGAATTTGTTCGCGCAGCATTTTCCTGGCCGCCGAATCCATGGGCGATAGAGCGTCTTCATCTACAATAAAATCGCCCAGTTGACTCGAATCCTCACCACTCACTGGTCCATCCAATGAAACCGGTTCTTCGGCAGAGCGTAGAATGCGGTCCACCTTGTGCGCGGCAGAATCCAATCTGCGCTGCAAGGCGGGTTTGAGCGATTTCTCTTCGGCATGTGCGCGCATGATGACCTGCACATCTGCGGCAGACAAAGATCCAATTTCCAGCGCAATTTCTTCGTTGGTCGGATCATGACCCAGTTCCTGAGTCAGGTCGCGTTGTGCGCGCAAAATGCGGGAAATGGATTCAAACAAATGCACCGGGATGCGGATCGTGCGCGCCTGTCCGGCAATCGAACGATTAATGGACTGTCGAATCCACCACGTGGCATAGGTGCTGAATTTGTAACCCCGCCGCGGATCGAACTTTCCAACCGCGCGCATCAAGCCAATATTGCCGTCCTGGATCAGATCGAGCAAGGAGATGCCGCGCCCAAGGTATTTCTTCGCTACGCTGACCACCAATCGCAGGTTGGCGCGGATAAGCGCATGATTCGCTTCCCGGGCGCGGGCTTTGGCGCCGTCAATTTCACTGACGAGAATCGCTTCTTGAGGCAGATTCCGGTAAAGGGTCCGCAAGACCGGAAGTTTTCGACAATTCTCAATATGATGAGACAGCCAGTTTGTATAATCCGCAGGCAAAAGGTAAAGGCATAGGAAAACATTATAGGCTTTTCGAACCATGTCTTCCCAAACCGAATCGCGTTTCCACCGATCATTAAGAAGGAAGGAGCGCACGTAGGATGGAGAGTCCGTTTTCGATCCGCATTGAAGCGCCTGCGCCTCGGCGATGATCGAACAAAGATCGGCCAATTCGATTCTTAAGCGTTTGGCATCCTGTCCAAAGCGCTTCCACGATGTAAGCAGTTCTGTAAGCAGGCTATGATAGATTCCCGCGGCAGGTGATACGCCTTTGCGAACCGGGTGGCGGCGGAACATTTCCGCAAGGCGCATGGCTTCGATGATCGTCGCAATGCGGAATTCTTCATCGGGATTCAGCAGTTCGACCTGGCCGATCTCTCGCAAATAAAGCCGCACCGGATCTTCCGATAACTCAGCCGCAGTCTTCGGCTGCTTTTCATTGAGAACATCTATCAGTAAATCCTCATTGGGCTGGGATATATCGGCCTCAACCAGCACATTCTCATCCAATCCCGATTCATCGCTAAAATTCGTCTCCTCCAGCGGTTCGTCGAAAGGGACGTCCTTTTGATGCGATTTCTTGCGCGATAAATTCTTTTTAGCGGACGCCTGCACTTTCGCCGGGCGCAAGTGCGAACGCGATTTGCTTTTCTTATTGATTTTCTTTTTTGCCATCATACTGCCCTTTCTGCCATTCCGATGAGGCTTGGTATTTATTCCAGCCGCTTCAAAGACATCATATGATAAGCCTGATCCAAATCTCGCAACAAGCGCGTATGTTGTAACACTAAATCCTGATATGATGCCGCGCGCAGATCGCCAATCTGCTGGGCATCCTCCTGCAAGAAACGCAATTGATTCAGGTTTTCGCCAGCCGTCACGCGCCGCAATTTGATGGCACCGCGCAGGATTTCCTCCAGAAGCTTTTCATCCACCGGATCGAACTTTTCAGTTTGGGCCAGCAATTCGTGCGAAAGCCCGCGCAAGCTTTCGGGCAAAGACTCGATCACAAAATCATGATGCTCCGTTTGATCCTGCTCCACCGCATCGTGGATCAAGCCAAACAGCAACTGATAATCCGTATACTCGAAATCCTCCGCCGATAAACGCGCCAAACCATATTGCTGAAGAAGCCGATCCAAACGATAAAGCAATTCGGGCTTGCGAAGCAGAACCGCAATGATATATTCTTCGACTCTTCGGTTTGAAGAGACCGTCACGGAAGCATTCGGCGACTCTGGAATATTTTTCTGCTTAACGATTCTTGGCCGTCTCACGCGCGGACCTTGAGCCTGCACGCCGGTCAACGCGCGTTCATCCACCTTCAACATGCGCGCCAACTGCTGACGGTAGGTATCGCGCTCCGGCGCGTTGGGCAAGTCT
>PLNY01000003.1 GCA_003141915.1 Anaerolineae bacterium
GTGGCCGCAAAACCCGCGCCGGCAACACCGATCACGAGCGATGTCACGCCGCCCCCAAAAGAAAATTCGCCATACCGTTCACGCGGACCGCACATTGCCAACGTGAGAATGATGGGTGCAGAGGAAGCCAAAGAATTCAACGACAGCCTGAAATCGAAACCACCAGCGAGCTGACACAGCCCGGAAAGCAATCCGGCGATGCGCCAGCATCGCCATTGCAGCCCGGCACGGCGGCCAGAGTGCCTACAAAGCAGGCCAGCGACGTTCGCCAGCCACACGCAGCCGTAAAGGTTCGGACGCCGCCCCGACAAGCTAATAACGCCACCATAGAAGCAAGTTTTTTTCGGTTGGCAGCATAGTTAGCACTGGCTTCGCAACAGGGTTGGCAACGACGAGGCAACACGGTTAGCAACAGGGTGGTAATCACGCGAGGCAACATCCGAAGCAACAAAGTTCGCAACACGGTTGGCAACACGGTGAAATAACAGGGTTAGCAACTGACGCAACAATGCAGTTAGCACAAGCGAAGCATCTCGCGCAACAATCGGCGAGATTTTGGCGAGCCGTAAAAACCTTGTTAAAATAAGGGGTAACGCGTGCCTTAACTAATTTCCACTTTTCGCCGCTCCCTTGCGTTTGTCCTGGGTGTGACTTGGCTGGACGATTTCAGCGGCATGAACGGCTGACATTGAGCCGTGTTGAATGATGTTTGATTGCGCTGAACTTGTTACGCAACAGTTGCGCAAATTTCGCGCAACATTCCGCGTCTGCGGTTATCGCCTCAAGCTGTGCTTAGGGAAGATGTCTGACGGAAAATTGGCCGTTTTACATCAGCGCCATCGCTGTGTGTATCACGGTCGCCAGCTTGGTCGCTCCGGTATTACGTCAACCGCGTTGCATGGCAAGGAGAACAGCGTCCATCATCAAATCAGGTTTCATTCGGTCGTCGGTGCATCACTTCACCAGCGCAACACTTGCGGCGTTTTCACCGGCGGCGTTTGCTGCACGCCACAGATTCTTTTCCAAGCTGCCGGGTTCACCGTCCGAGGCGGGGTAAGTGTCATGGCATCATTTCCACTTTTAGCCGCTCACGTCCAGTCATCCTGGCCGTGACATTGCCGGGTGATTCCGTCTGTATGGACGGCCAATGTTGAAGGATGTTGAGTTGCGTTGATCCGAGGCGTTGAATGCCGTTGAACTCGTCAGCACCATTCGACGCATTTCAACGGCGCTTTGCCGTCGCACATCCACGACCTCTACCAACGTAAGGGGATGGTGTCTGCCGAAAATTGCCCGCAGATAAGGGCAAGACAAACGCGAGATATTCGCTTTGAGCCGATGTTCGAGATTTTTTCCATCAACATTAATCAACGCATCCGCTGGTTGCCGTGTGCGCNNTCGCCGGTCGTCGCGTCAATGTATTGCTCGCCTCATCCGGCTGCGCTCCACATTGCACTCGCCGCCCGGCTCCGGGAGTTTTGCTTTTAGGATTTCGCGCACAAGAGGATTTTCACGCCATTTCAATAATTTGGAATTGAAGGCGTATTTCTTAACATTTTGACTTTAAGACTCAAAAGACGCACAGTTGTATAACCGTGAGCACCGAGACAGACATTTTAATCAAGCGCGCCGCTGCCGAACTCAAGACTGCCGGCGCACGGGAGATTTATGTCTTTGGCTCTGCTGCACATGGGACGGGTGATGCCGCTTCCGATCTCGATCTGGCAGTTTCCGGCCTGCCGCCGTCGGTTTTCTATCGCATGGGCGCGCGAGTCAGTGATTTGATTGGCCGTTCGGTGGATTTGATTGACCTGGATCGCAACACGCCGTTCACCCGCTACCTACGCACGGAGAATGAACTCGTCCGCGTGGGATAAATTCCGCAAACAACAGGCCACGGAACGCGAACAATTGCAGCGTCTGTTGTCTGGGATTCACGGACTCCTCGCCAAATGCCGCACCACGGCTCCGACTGAAATTGAACTGTCCGCGCTGGCGGCATTGCTCCATTCCTTCTACACAGGCGTCGAAAACATTTTCAAGCGCGTGGCGGTGGAGTTGGATGGCGAGCCGGTTCGCGGCGATTCCTGGCATCGTGAACTTTTGCTGCGGATGAAATCGCCGACCGCGCACCGACCGGCGTTGCTGTCGGAAGAACTTCACGACACGTTGAATGAATACCTGCGTTTCCGTCATGTGTTCCGCAACGCCTATTCCTTTGATTTGGATTGGCAGAAGATGTCGCCGCTGGTGCTGCGCCTGGAAGAAACATTTCAAAAGTTGGAAAAAGCGATGGATGTTTTTTTGAATTGAAACCGCAACCCAAATCTCGCGACATGAATTGGAACTTCACAGCCAATTCTCCCGACGAACTCGCAAATATTGGTCACAAGCTGTTAAATGCAGCAAAGCAGACATTTCTTGACGAGCAATGGCAAATGTCTCAATTGCTTAAAGCAATGTCTTCGGCGTCCATATTCGAGTTTCCGGTTCGGGTGCGGCATACGGGAGTCAGAGGAGTGCCGGACTTTCAAATCGAATCTGGAGGACGCCGAATCGCAATCGAACTTGCTAAAATTACTGCGCAGGACGTAGAACACGCCCGGGGACTCCAAAGGAAAGGATTGAAACGGACGTTGGGCATTTCCAGTTTGTATCTTAAAAAATCAAAGCCTCGGACAGTTGACGAAATTATTAAAGAAGGTTTTTCATACCAACCGTTCAGGTTTGGCGTGTCCCCTGAAGGTTTGAATGAAATTTGGATTAAGGAAGTAACAACTCAATTGGATAAAAAAACCGCTGTGCTTCGGGGAAAGCAATTTGAACACGGTCATGAGGACTGGCTCGTGCTTTGGGACCGGATTGGAACAGACGAATATGAAATCAAGTCTCGAATTGAGGTTGTGAAAAAACTCTTGGCATCACGATGGAAGTTGGGTTGGTATTCGCGTGTATTTATTCAACAAATCGGCTCCTATCCTTTTTTGGCTATTTTTTCCGAAACTGGAATCATATCAATCCCGAAAAACTTCGAGGGACCAGCCAATAATTATCCGCCTGGTTTTATTTTTTCAGGAAGTCCTGATGACTGATTCAGCGTCTGTCAATCAACTACCGTTCCAATTCTTGGATACGCTGCCGAATAAATGCGATCTCCTTGGCATCTTGCGAGGACGCGAATTCAAGATACTTCCGATAATTTTTCACCGCTTCGAGCCGCCGTCCAAGAATATCCTCTGATAAACCCTTGTTATGCCAAGCTCCAACGTTTCGCGGGTTAATCGCCAGCACTTCGTTGTAGAGCCTTATTGCGTCCTCGTGCCGGCCAAGCCGGGCGAGCCGACTGCCCTTCCAAAACAAAGCCTCCGTATTTCGCGGATCAATTGATAGCGCCCTTTCACAGCATTTAACCGCTTCTTCATCCCGGCCGAGGGTTCCGAGCCAGCTACCCTTGCAAAACCAAGCTTGCGAATTTTGCGGTTCAATTGACAGCGCCTTGTCACAGCATCCAATTGCTTCCTCGACCCGGCCAAGGTCACTGAGCACCGCGCCCTTGAGAACCCAGGCATCCTTATTTCGCGGGTCAATCGCCAATTCCTTGTCGAGGGCACTCAAACCTTCATTAAAACGGCCAAGTGCAAGAAGTGCTTTTGCCTTATTAAACCAAACATTTGCAGGTTGCGGGTTGTTAAATAACTTAAACATTTGTGAATTATTGGTTAACTGTTAATGCCTTGTCATAACATTCGATTGCCTCCTCAGATCGGCCCAATTTGCAGAGTGCATTGCCCTTATTGTTCCAAACAATTGCGTTTCGCGGATCAAGCGCCAACGCTTTGTTGTAGTAGTCGAGTGCCTGCTCATACTGCCCCACCTCATCCAGCAAGGCACCCTTGAGCGCCCAAGCGGAAGCGAATTGCGGGTCAACTTCTATCGCTTTGTTGAAACATTCAATTTCTTCCTCGTGCCGACCCAAAGCGTGAAGCACGGTCCCTTTGCGAGTCCAGGTTTCCGCGTCTCGCGGGTTGATTGACAGTGCCTGACCGTAGCAGCCAACAGCTTCCTTGTGCCGACCAAGTTCACACAGGGAGTTAGCTTTGCCCGTCCAAGCATTCACAAATCGTGGATCAATCGCCAGTGCCTTTTCGTGACAGGCAATTGCATCTTCATATCGTTCAAGTGCACGGAGCACGCCGGCCTTGTTTGACCAGGCGCGCATATTTTGTGGATCAATCGCTAAAGCTTTGTCATAGCAGTTAATCGCTTCTTGGAGCCGGCCAATATCTATCAGTGCAGCACCTTTGTTACTCCAAGTGGTGGCGTCTCGCGGATCAATTGTTAGTGCCTTGTCATAGCACTCAATCGCTTCTTGATACTGACCAAGCTCATCGAGTGCGACACCTTTGCCGGTCCAAGCAAAAGTGTATTGCGGGTCAATCTGCAACGCCCGGTCATAGCAGGTAATGGCTTCCCTATGTCGTTTGAGGGCTGAAAACGAGACGCCCTTTTTGTGCCATAAATCTACTGTCTGCTTCCCAATCTGCGGTTTCTCGAACTTTCGTCCTGTTGTTTTCTCAAAAATCGGTTCTAAAGTTTTTCGTAATTCCCGAAAACTGCCGAATCGCTCTGATGGATCGGGGCGAAGGCAGCGATCAATTATCAACGTCAGTGGTCCACTCATTCGAGGCGCGTGGCCTGTCATCTGTTGTTCATAAATACCGCGCAGCAATTCTTCCATGTCCCCACGCCACGGCACCATGAATGGCGGCATTTTGCTCCCGGTTATCATCTGCCACAAAACCAGCCCAAAGCTATAAATATCACTCCTTACATCCGCCCCCTCAAAACGATATACCTCTGGCGCGAGATAACCTGGCGTGCCGCTCCTAAATTTTCCATCGGATTGCATCAGACCAAAGCTAAATCCATGTTCTGCATTGCCCTTTATCAGCGAGGCGTTTTGAGTGTAGGATTGACGCCAGGCTGTTTCTGCCGCACGCGACAAGCCAAAATCTCCAATTTGGAGTGCTCCATTTTGAGTAATGAAGATGTTGGCTGGTTTAATGTCCCGGTGGCACTCGATGCCGTGCGCTTGAGCGTGTTCCATGCCCAAGCAAAATTGAATAGCCCATTCTAATGTGCGTCCCAAATCGAGAGGGCCAGCGGTTTGGGCGAGATGGTCGGCCAAGTTGACGCGCCCCTGCTTATCGGGGGCGATATATTCCATAGCAACAAACAA
>PLNY01000447.1 GCA_003141915.1 Anaerolineae bacterium
TGAACGTCGGCGCGGGCAAAGGTTGGATCGTCCCGAGATAATACAACGACTCTTCCAACTTCTGCCGCGTCTCTTCGATATGTTCGTTCATCGGCAAATAAGCGCGCACAGTGATTGGTCCAGTTGCGGTGCCTTCATCTTCATCATTGACAAACTTCACGCCTTGTTCCGTCATTACACCGTTGGGAGCGAAGCGCGCCAACACATCCGCGACGGCTTCGGCGAGTTCACCATTTACAGTTAGAGAAACTTCAAGCCAGTTCATAATTTATTAAACAAAAGCGGACTGACGTCCGCTCAATATTATCCTCCCAGTGTTTCATTCAGCCAATCCAGGAATCCTTTTTCCTTCGGCTTGACATTGGTTCCAAGTGTTGCCCCCAGCTTCTCGAACAACTCGCGCTGTTCCTTCGTCAGTTTCAATGGAATTTCCACATCAATAATCACCAGCTCATCGCCGCGATGATTTTTGCTTCGCAGATGCGGAACGCCTTTGCCTTTGATGTGAAACACTCTGCCGGGTTGAGTGCCGGCCGGAATCTTTAACTTCTCATCGCCATCCAGCGTTGGAACATCCACTTCTGCGCCCAAGGTCGCTTGTGCAATATTGACATCCAGATTCAAAAGGATATCGTTCTCGCGGCGCTTAAAGAATTGATGCGGCTGAACATCCAACAGCAAAAACAAACTTCCATTCGGTCCGCCAAAGACTCCGGGCCCGCCCTCGCCTGCTAAACGGATTTGCGTGCCGCTGTCTACACCCGGCGGGATTTGAACTTTCTTCATAACGCGCTTGCGTTCTAATCCGCCGCCGCGGCAAGTATGACACGGCGATGAAATCACTTCACCGCGTCCGCCGCACGTTGGACAAACCGCGGTCTGCATCATCTGACCTAAAATCGTTTGCCGCACCTGACGTACTTCGCCCTGACCATTGCATGTGGAACAACGCGTCGGCGAGGTGCCCGGCTCCGCACCGGAGCCTTTGCAACGCGAACAAACTTCTTCGCGCTCGAATTCGATTTCTTTCTCGACGCCGAAAACGGCCTCTTCAAATTTCAGCACGACCGACATTTGAAGATCGCGTCCCCGCTTCGGGGTCCGACGAGAACGACGGCTTCCGGTTGAGAATCCAAATTGCCCGAACAGCTCGTCAAAGACGTCAGAAAAATCCACGGTGTAATCATGGAAGCCGCCCATGCTGCCAAGGCCTTCTTTGCCGAAGCGATCATAACGGGCGCGCTTATCGGCATCCGATAGAACGCCATAGGCTTCGTTGAGTTCTTTGAATTTTTCCTCGGCATCCGGCTCTTTGTTGACATCGGGATGAAACTGGCGCGCCAATTTGCGGAACGCGCTCTTGATCTCATCATCCGACGCGTTTCGCCCAATACCGAGGACTTCGTAATAATCGCGATTGGTCATAGTTTATGATGGTCGAGTAGGCGGCGGGTCTCGATGTGCCCTTTGGGCTACTCGACCACCGCCGCCATATCGAGACCAACAAACAATTTGTTTTATGCAACTTCTTCTGAATAAAATCCGCGCGCTGTCACAATATCAGCAATTGCTGAAACAAATTCAAGCTGGTGAACAAATTCCCGGCTTGGGCTTGCCGCGTGCTGCACGCTTGCCGATCCTTGCCGCGCTGCATCAAGATTTGAATCAACCCATACTGCTTGTCACCGACCGCGCTGATCATGCATTATCTTTATTCGATGAATTAGGATTCTGGGTCAAGTCGCCGCGCTATTTGTTTGCTGAACCGAATCCGCTTTTCTATGAACAAGCCGCGTGGGGCGCGTCCACGCGCCGCGAACGTTTGCAGGCTCTGACCGCGTTGGCCGCGTATCAGTTGCCGTTCGCGGAGAAACCGGAAACGCCGCCGATCATCATTACTTCGGCGCGCTCGCTGATGACGCGCACCATCCCGCGCCGCGATTATCTCAAGGCTTGCAAAAAACTTTCCGTGAGTCAGGATGTGAAATCGGATGCGCTTCTACGAAGCTGGACCGAGATGGGATATCAGCGCGTCAACACTGTGTTGGAGTCAGGGCAGTTTTCAAAGCGCGGTGGGATTCTCGATGTGTGGCCGCCTGCGGAAAAGTTGCCCATCCGTTTGGATTTCTTCGGCGATGAGATCGAAACGATCCGGCAATTTGATCCAGCCTCCCAACGGACAGTTGAGAAGTTAAATTCGATCTTGATCACTCCCGCGCGTGAATTTATCGCTGTAAGGGCGGATGGCAATCCGCCCGAGACTGAGTTTTCCGAATTTCATATTCCATTGCTTCATCCACAATCTGCAAGCCTTTTGAATTATCTTCCATCGAAAGCGTTGGTCTTGATTGACGATTTGTCCGTTGTGGAAAGCATGGTGGCGGAAGTTGAAGAGCAAGCCGTCAAGCTCAGGCAGGAAAGCGTGGATGAGGGCCTGCTCTCACCAGATTTTCCGATTCCTTATATCACATGGCCTGAATTGCTGGATGATTTCCATGATCATGCGATGCTTGAGTTGGGTCATTCAACGGCGACCCCGCTCCAGCTACCCCAAAATTCGGAGAATTTGGCGGTAGTGTCTCAAAGGGACGAGGGGGGCATAGCGAATCGTTTTTCTCATGATGAAAGATTCGGCGGAAGGTTGAAGCCATTCGTTGAGCACGCCTCCGATTTGGTGTTGAAGAATGAAACGGTGATTATCGTCTCGCGGCAAAGCGAACGTTTGCAAGACTTATGGAAAGAATCCAACNNATATTCATCTAATCACTGACTCCGAAATCTTTGGCTGGGAGCGGCCGCAGCCGCGCGCGAAACAACGCGAAGTGGCTGAGACGCCTGAGTCGGTGTATGCCGATTTGCAGGCTGGAGATTACGTCGTTCACATCGATCACGGTGTGGGACGATTTGTTGGGTTGGTGCAACGCGAATTGGATTCGCATACCCGCGAATTCCTGGCCGTCGAATATGATGGCGGCGGACAGTTATACGTGCCCGTTCATCAAGCGGATCGCTTGACGCGTTACGTAGGTGCGGAGGGCGTTGAACCCGCTTTGGATCGGTTGGGCGGCCAGGAGTGGCATGAGAAAAAAAGCCGCGTGAAAGAAGCGGTGCTCGAAGTCGCGCAAGAGATGCTCGACTTGTATGCGCGGCGCAACGTGGTGCAGGGTTATTCTTTCAAACCGGATACGCAGTGGCAAAAGGAATTGGAAGATTCGTTCCCATATGTCGAGACCGATGACCAGAAACGAGCGATTGCCGACATCAAACACGATATGGAATCGCCGCGCCCGATGGATCGACTCTTATGCGGCGATGTGGGTTATGGGAAAACCGAAGTGGCTTTACGCGCCGCGTTCAAAGCCGTGATGGATGGCAAGCAGGTTGCCATTCTCGTTCCAACCACGGTGCTGGCGCAACAACATTACGAAACTTTTTTACATCGCTTGGCGGCGTTCCCTGTAAAGGTCGAGATGCTTTCACGCTTCCGTTCGCCGCGTGAGCAGGATGAAATTTTGCTTGCGCTTGCCATCGGCGAGATTGATATCATCATCGGCACGCATCGTTTGATTTCATCCGACGTTCAATTCAAGGAACTCGGCCTCGTCATCATTGATGAAGAACAACGCTTCGGCGTGACTCACAAGGAACATCTAAAAAAACTTCGCACTGAAGTGGATGTGTTGACGCTCACGGCCACGCCGATTCCGCGCACGTTATATATGGCGCTCACCGGCGTGCGCGATATTTCCAATCTCAACACGCCGCCCGAAGAACGTCTGCCCATCGTCACACATGTGGGGCCGTATTCGCCCAAGCTGGTGCGTCAAGCCATCCTGCGCGAACTTGAACGCGGCGGACAAATCTTTTTTGTGCATAACCGCGTCAACACCATCGATGCGATGAAGGCGCATCTCAATCAACTCGTGCCTGAAGCGAAAGTGGATGTGGGTCATGGCCAAATGCCGGAGCACGAACTCGCCGACGTGATGCATCGCTTCAATTCGGGCGATGTGGATATTCTGCTTTCGACGACTATCGTTGAATCTGGATTGGACATTCCAAACGCGAATACGTTGATCGTTGACCGCGCCGATACCTTCGGCCTCGCTCAACTCTATCAACTGCGCGGCCGGGTCGGACGGGGAGCGGCGCGCGCGTATGCTTACTTTTTCCGCCACCGAAAACTTTCCCCGACGCTCGAAGGCCAACAGCGGCTCGAAGTCATTGCCGAGAACACACAACTTGGCGCGGGCTATTCGATTGCAATGCGCGATCTGGAAATCCGCGGCGCGGGTGAATTGCTCGGCACGCGTCAGCACGGACACATTCAAGCCGTTGGCTTTCATCTTTATACCAGATTGCTCGCCGATGCCGTGCGGCAAATTCGCCGCATCGAGTCGGTCCATCAGGGAGATCATAAGAAGGACGGCAAAGGCAAGATTGATATCGCGCTGGCGAGTCTCACTCAGCCGATTTCCATGCCGGTGAATGTTGATTTGCCTTTAACGGTTGGCATTCCCGCCGATTACATCGCTGACCAGGATTTGCGTTTGCGTTTATATCGCCGCATCGCCGACTTGCGCGATGAGTCCGAGATCGAAGCGTTAGCAAACGAATTTAGTGATCGCTTTGGCGAATTGCCGGAGATGGTTCAGAATTTGTTTTATCAAATGCGCGTGAAGCTGCGTGCCGAGAAAGCCGGGCTTGCTGCTATAGGAATGGAAACAGGTCAGATCATTTTGCGTTATCCACCTTCGGCGGCAAATGGCAACGAAGAGAAACGCCTGCATGACCTTGCTCCTGATATTCGCGGCGGCAAGGGCGCATACTGGTGTATGTTTGCGAAAGATGATAATTGGATGGAGAGATTGTTGGAAACGTTGGAGTTAGTGACGAAATAAAAACAAGCGATTGAGTAAGCAATCGCTCGTCTTATTGCTAAACACTTTTTCTCGGTTAGACGCGGCTCGCGGTTTGGCGCAATACTTTAACTTCATGATTAATGCGTTTGCTCAACTGTGTCTCTGCGACTTCCAAATCATAACGAACCTGCAAGCGAAGCCAAACTGCCGCGCTTGTGCCGAAGTAACGAGCCAGCCTCATGGCAGTATCCACACTAATAGAGCGCTGACCGTTTACAATCTGGCTAATGCGAATCGGTGTAACGCCAATATCGTGTGCTAAGCGATACTGGCTTAAGTGGAGCGGCTTCATAAAGTCTTCAAGCAAAACCTCGCCAGGGTGTATAGGGGATAAAGTTTTGTCCGTCATTTTTCCTCTCATCCGTGATAATCCACAATCTCAACATTTTTCGCTTTGTTATCCGACCATTTGAAACAAATTCTCCATTGTTCATTGATGCGGATGCTGTATTGCCCAACCCTGTCGCCTTTAAGCTTTTCCAACTTGTTACCCGGTGGGGCAAGCAAATCTTGAAGGCCATCCGCGTCATCTAAATAAAGCAGCTTGCGTCGCGCTGTGCGTTGAATATCCTTTGGCAGTTTTGATGAACTTTTGCCAAGAAAGATTTTCCTTGTTTCTTCGGAAGCGAAGGATTCAATCACAGCTCAATAATATCACGGAACGATAATACTTTCAAGAACTTTGGTTGGAAGATCGTTAAATCGTTTTGCGTTATCCATCGGCGACCAATGGCAATGAAGAGAAACGCCTGCATGACCTCGGCCCCGATATTCGCGGCGGCAAGGGCGCGTACTGGTGTATGTTTGCGAAAGAT
>PLNY01000118.1 GCA_003141915.1 Anaerolineae bacterium
GCCAACTTTCCGGCGCGCATTGCCTTTGCGGTCGCATCGGGCGTGGACAGCCGCGTCATCCTCGATCAACCCGGCGCCGAACGGTTGCTGGGCCGCGGCGACATGTTATATCAGGCGCCTGACGCAGCGGCGCCCGCCCGCTTGCAAGGCGTGTTTGTTTCTGATCATGAGATTCAAAAATTGGTNNGCCCGTGGACGCGGTGCCGGAGAATGTGCCGCTTAAACAAAAGCCGCTGTGGGAGGAGGAAGAATCAACGGACGGCGATCCGCTTCTCAATGATGCGATTGACATCATCCGGCGCGAAGGCCGCGCCTCGGTTTCGATGTTGCAGCGCAGGATGCGAATCGGTTATACGCGCGCGGCGCGTTTGATGGATGTAATGGAAGAGCGCGGCATTGTCGGCCCGCCGGAAGGAAATACGCAGGTGAGACAGGTGCTGAACTACGGCCCTGCCGCGCCGCCGAAAGAAGATTGATTTTTTGGAGGATTCACAATCATAATAAGCAGGACCAAACCAAATCATAGCGGCGGATTTTTTTACAAAGAATTATCTCCACATTAATATTGGTCTCATACGATTTGATTAATATGTAACGGTGAGGTGAATCCATGAGACCCATAAAATATTTTCTTTTGGCAATATCTATTTTTATTTTGCTTGCCTGTAATACTGTGACCGGCCTGGTTTCAACTTCAACGCCAGCTGTAATTGTTGTGACGGCCACTCCCAATCCAGGGTCATTGGCAACATCATCTCCTGCACCGACGGTTCAAGTCGCGTCTCCTGCGCCGACAACTTCCGAAGCTCTCGCAGTGGCGCGTGAGAAGATCAAGCACATCGTGATCATCATGCAGGAGAATCGTTCGTTCGATTCGTACTTCGGAACATATCCGGGCGCGGACGGATTTCCAACATCCAATGGCCAATTCACGGTCTGCATAAACGACCGGGCAACCGGAAATTGCGTTTATCCTTATCATGATCCGGCGAATCTAAATTATGGCGGTCCGCATGCCGCGGCTGACGCCATAAAGGATATTGACAGCGGCAAAATGGATGGCTTTATCGCGCAAGCCGAAAAGGGCAAGGCGGGTTGCGCGGCAACGGATAATCCGGATTGCGGCGGCAGCGGTCAGACAGATGTGATGGGCTATCACGATGCGCGTGAAATTCCAAATTATTGGGCGCTTGCACAAAATTTTGTCCTGCAAGACCATTTGTTCGAGCCGAACGCTTCGTGGAGTTTGCCTCAACATCTGTTCATGGTCTCGGAATGGTCGGCCAAATGTACTATTGCGCATGATCCAATGAGTTGCATTAATGCGTTGCAAGCTCCATCCCTGCCTCCTGACTTTGATGTCGCTCCCGGTGCGTCTCGCCCTGCGCCTGATTACGCCTGGACTGACCTGACCTATTTGCTTTTCAAGAACCAGGTCACTTGGAAATATTATGTTCAAGCTGGAACCGAGCCTGATTGTGAGGATGATGAGGCGGAATGCGCTCCGGTGCATCAGGACGCGAAAACGCCCGGCATTTGGAATCCATTGCCGTACTTTGATACGGTCAAACAGGACGGACAACTTCAAGATGTCATGGATGTTACAAATTTCTACAAGGATGCCAAAAATGGAACCTTGCCTTCCGTGAGCTGGATCACGCCCAGTAATCAAAACAGCGAACATCCACCGGCTTTGTTGAGCGATGGTCAGGCTTGGACAGCAAGTTTGATCAACGCCGTGATGCAGGGACCGGATTGGGATAGCACCGCCATCTTTCTTTCGTGGGATGATTGGGGTGGATTCTATGACCAGGTGGTTCCGCCGCATGTGGATGAAAATGGATATGGCCTGCGCGTGCCCGGCATCGTGATCAGCCCATATGCCAAACAGGGTTACATCGATCATCAAATCCTGAGTCACGATGCGTATGTAAAATTGATCGAAGACATTTTCATCAACGACCAGCGCATCGATCCGTCAACAGATGGCCGGCCAGATCCGCGTCCTGATGTGCGCGAGAATGAATCCATCCTCGGCAACTTGCTCGGCGATTTTGATTTCACTCAAGCGCCTCGTTCTCCGTTCATCCTGCCGATCCATCCCACGCCGGGGCCAGCATCTCAACCTTGATTTACACAAACCGCCTCATGATGAGGCGGTTTGTGTTTTCCCTGAATGATGTATACTTTCACATATTATGTCAACACAAAGCGCGCGCATTCACATTAGCGGTATCGTTCAAGGCGTCGGCTTCCGACCATTCGTTTATAACCTTGCCATACGCCTTGATCTTAAAGGCTGGGTGCGAAACACTTCTGCGGGCGTGGATATCGAAGTGGACGGTGAACGCGATGTATTGGATTCATTCGTCAAAGCCTTGCGCGGCGAAGCGCCGACTCTTTCTCATATTGATGAGTTGACCGCTTCTTTCGGGCCCGCTAACGGTTTCCGTTCATTCGAGATTATCCATTCCGAATCCATCGACTCCGCCTTCCAGCCCATCTCGCCGGATGTAACCATCTGCGATGATTGTCTGCGCGAACTCTTCGATCCATCCGACCGCCGCTATCGTTATCCGTTCATCAACTGCACCAACTGCGGACCGC
>PLNY01000361.1 GCA_003141915.1 Anaerolineae bacterium
CAATATCTCCAGCCGAGCAAAAAGCATCTGCCGATGGATCGCTATTACACGCTGGAAGAGTTCGTCGAACTGAAACGCTATGGAATGGAGATTGGCTTTAAGTGGGTAGAGTCCGCGCCGCTGGTTCGGTCTTCGTATCACGCCGCGGAGCAGGTGCGCGCCTTGAGCATCGTGCATCGCAAGCTATACGGAGGGTAAGTCGAATGACAACAAGCTATTATCTCAAATTATATTTTGCCACCCTCGTTGCATTCTTTGCATTGGATATGACCTGGGTGGGATTGGTTGCGAGGCCCTTCTATCAAAACCATCTTGGCTTTTTACTTTCGCCGAATCTCAATTGGCCGCCGGTGATTCTTTTTTATCTGCTGTTTATCGTGGGGCTGCTGGTCTTCGTCATCATTCCCGGACAGCAATCGGGTTCACTGCAAAACACGCTTGTGCTGGCCGCCTTCTTTGGGTTGGTCACTTATGCGACTTACGATTTGATCAACCTGGCGACCATCAAAGATTGGCCAATCATGGTCACGATGGTGGATTTGATTTGGGGAATGTTCGCCAGCACGCTGGTCAGCTATGTCAGTTTTACAATCGGTAAGTGGCTGGAATAGAAAAGCTGTCAAGAAATAACATCGGGGATTTATTTTAATCTTACAATTAGTAAACCAAAATCGATTTCTGTGTTACCTATCCAGTCATTATCTTCCTTGTGGACAGTAGGTTTACTCACCTTGCTATTGACCGAAAAGATTTATAAATGTATGATAACTTCGTTATGTGAGGTTGCCATGTATCTTCTTGAAAGTAAATATCAAATTGTCTAGGAGGTTAAAAACGATATGCCGTTAATGAAAGCTGTTCAAGTTGGTTCACCCAGAGCGGACTTTGATCTGGTACATAAAGAAATT
The DNA here is from genome assembly GCA_003141915.1 of Anaerolineae bacterium. Lineage (GTDB taxonomy): Bacteria > Chloroflexota > Anaerolineae > Anaerolineales > Villigracilaceae > Fen-1038. Next base: position 909 of record PLNY01000361.1, read on the forward strand.
CCGGAACCCAAAGGAAATGAAATCCGAATCCGAGTGGAAGCTTGCGGCGTTTGTCATGGAGATGCGCTGGTCAAAGAGGGAAATTTTCCCGGACTTCAATATCCCCGGGTTCCGGGACATGAAGTGGTGGGCATTGTTGATAAGCTGGGGGCAAATGCGGCTGTTGACTTCCAGGTAGGTCAACGCGTGGGCGTGGGATGGTATGGTGGCCCTTGTCTAAAATGCAGTGCATGCAAGCGCGGGGATCTTGGAAGATGTGAGAATATCCTGGCCACTGGGATTTCATTTGACGGAGGCTATGCCGAATACATGGTCGCTCCGATGCAGGCTTTTGTGCGGGTGCCGGATGAAATCAGCCCGCGCGAGGCGGCTCCGCTTTTATGTGCCGGTCGGACAACTTATGATGCCTTGCGCAACAGCGGCGCACGAGGCGGTGATCTGGTGGCCGTTCTCGGCATGGGAGGCTTGGGACATCTGGCGCTCCAGTTCGCCCGCAAATTTGGTTGTAAAACAGTGGCGCTCTCCCGCGGCAAGGACAAGGAAAAGCTGGCCTATCAACTGGGGGCACACGTTTATATAGATACCGAGACTGCAAACCCCGGAGATGAACTCCGCAAACTTGGCGGCGCGCGAGTGATTCTGGCTACGGCCCCCAATGGCAAAGCGATTTCAGATGTGATCGGCGGGCTGGGCAACGAGGGCCAATTATGTCTCCTCGCGATGCAGAGCGAACCCATTCAAGTTTCTCCATTCCAATTGGCGCGCGGAGGCCGTTCCATTCACGGATCGATGGGAAGATCAATTGGCAACACGATGGGAGACACATTGAATTTCAGCGTGCTCTCCGGCGTACGTCCCATGATCGAAGTGTTTCCGTTGGAACAGGCTTCCCTGGCGTATGAAAAAATGATGTCGGCCAGAGTGCACTTTCGCGCCGTATTGGTAACAGGGACGCCGTCGGCTTGATATATTGAACTGGATTTTAAATCTCAAAGGAGAAATACCATGTCGGACATTCTAAATATCATTCAGACCCGCCACTCTACGCGGGTTCCATTCGATAGCAATCATCCGATCGCAAAAGAAGACCTGAGGCAGATCCTGGATGCAGGACGCTGGGCGCCCACTGCCCATAACATGCAGAACTTTGAAGTCGTTGTAGTTGATGATCCAAAACTTCTGACGGCGATTGGAAACATACCGCGTTCGACCTCCACTGTCTTCATCCGGGAAAATTATCAACAGCTCNNCTCGGAAGAGGAGTTGCTCCGCAAAAAGGTCGGATTGCTGGGCACAATGTTTCCTCCTTCGTGGAGAAACCCGGATGCAAAGCCGGAGGCAGCATCCGAGTCAGAAGAGACATCCCGTCCGATGCCCGCCAGCCCAGTGTTGCTCTTTGCCCTGTACGATCCCAACCGGAGAGCGCCAGCCTCGGAAGGCGATTTTCTGGGCATCATCAGCTTGGGGTGCATGATGGAAAACATGTGGCTTATGGCCCAATCGCTGGGAATCGGATTCCAGATCGTCAGCGCTTTGGGCGCGGGTTCGGTTGAAGAAGAGGTGAGGCGCATCCTGAATATCCCCAAGCCGTTGAAGATTGCCTTCGCTGTCCGCTTGGGTTATCCGGCAGTGGCATCGGGGAAGTATTTGCGGGTGCGTAGAGATATCGAGGATTTTACTCACCACAACCGGTTTGGCGATAAAGGTCTTGATTGAGAAAATATGAAATAGAGGTGCAAAAGAATGGCTGAAAAAGTAATCGTGATTACCGGCGCCAGCGGTGGCATTGGCGCTGTTCTGGCAAGGCAACTTGCCGCGCGCGGAGATAAGCTTGTCCTGGCAGCGCGGCGTGAGGCGGAACTGAAGAAAGTTTCCAGTGATTGCGGTACGAACGCGCTCGCTGTGGTTGCCGATGTTACGCAACGCGCCGATGTGGAGCGCGTGCGCGACGAAGCATTACGCACCTTTGGTCATGTGGATGTGTGGATCAATAATGCCGGGCGCGGAATCGGACGTCAGGTGCTTGACCTGACCGACGCCGATTTCGATGAGATGATGGCCGTCAATGTCAAGTCTGCTCTGTACGGGATGCAAACAATCATCCCGCATTTTAAGGAGCGCGGCGAAGGCCATTTGATTAATGTATCCTCGGCGCTTGGGCGGATTCCGTTTGCAAGCTTTCGCTCAGTGTATTGCGCGGCCAAAGCCGCCCTCAACAGCCTGACTGCGAACCTGCGCATGGACCTGCGTAAAGAATATCCTCGCATCCATGTTTCGGTTGTCATGCCGCCCATGGTAACCACGGATTTTGCCCGTAACGCTTTGCATGGTACGCCCATGCCGCCCGGCGGATTCCGGCCGGGAAGCGAGGGCCAGACTCCTGAGCAAGTCGCGGCAGCCATTGTGGACCTGATCGATCATCCCAGGCCGGAGCTGTACACGAACCCGGGTCAGGCAGAAATGGTCGCGCGTTACTATGCGGATGTGGCCGCGTTCGAAGAAAATATGGGGCGCTGAATTTACGCCCCATGAATTTATTAACATTCCATCTGGTAGGTTTTACCCGGAACTCCGGACTGCATCGAAGTGCGCGAGCATTTCGGCCAGCGGCATCTCAGCAAGTGATTTCAGTTTAAGATACTCGCCTTCGAACGGTAAAAGGGACGTGGTCGGATTCGGCTNNTGAACGGCAAAAGGGCTGTGGTCGGATTCGGCGCAAGCACAACCGCGATGCCCGCGGCATTGGCCGCTTCGACGCCGTTCGGCGAATCTTCGAATATCATCGCCTCGTTTGCCTTGACGTTGAGTTGATCCAGCGCCTTCAAGAATAGATCAGGCTTGGGCTTGGTTCTGCCAGGCGCCACATTGTCGCGGCAGATGATCTTATCGAATTGCTGAATCAGGCCGAGGCGGGTCAGATGCGCATCCACCCATGAATGCGGGGAACTCGAAGCGACGGCGAGTTTCATATTTCGGCGTTTGGCTTCGGTCAATAGATCAGTTATGCCCGGCAAAATCGGACTGCGCCGAATTTCATCGCCGCTTTCATTTCGAAAGCGGACGCGTAAAGCATCGGCGTTGAGTGAGCCGCGCGTCAGGTCATGCAAGTGAATCGCCGCGTCGAAATTGGAGATGCCATATCCGCCGACGGTTTGGATAAACTCGTCGTGCGGAAAAGGATAGCCGTATTCGGCATAGATTTTTTGCCAGGTGCGGATTTCAGCCGTTTCCGTATCGAGGATGAGGCCGTCGAAATCAAAGATCAGTGCAGTAATCATAAGCCGCATATTATACTCGACTGTTTTTCATCCAAACCACTATGGTTCGGNNTTCAGTACTACAGAACCATTATGCTATAATGCGCCTAATCACATTCCATCCGCCGAGATCATAAATGAGGTGAATATGTACGATTTTAGTAAAGTGGGAAAAGGTGTTTATATCTGGCAGCCATCGGCTATTGAAAGCGGCAACCCCTACGGAATTCTTTCCCGCCTGCAGATGGCAGGCGCGCAATCGGTGGCGCTTAAGATTTGTGACGGCTTCACGGTTTTGGGAGGATTGGATTTGTTGATTCAGGTATTAAGGCAAAATAATATTACCGTCGCAGGTTGGGGATATTCCTATCTTACAAAGGCGCCGCAACAGGAGGCGCAAGTTGTTGCCAGCGCATGCAAACGCTACAATCCCGATTTTTATTTGATTGATGTGGAGGCGGAAGTCGAGAATAATTACACGGGTGCGGAACAATTCATGAATGTGCTGCGTCCCGCGCTGGCAGGTTTGCCGCTCGGCTTGAATACGTTTTGGGATCCGTCGCTGCATCCGCTCTTTCCATGGAATACGTTCCTAAGNNAAGCAACGTGGACTTTGCATGTCCCCAAGTTTATTGGCGAGGGGCTGATCCCGTTGGTAAATTGAGACAAAGTCAGCAGGGCTATGCCAGCATCCCAAATGCGCCCCAGGTTCCCATGCCCATTGTTGCGGGAGATATGTATATCGAGAACGGCGATGAACCGACGCCCGACCAGGATACTTTGTTCTTATCCACGGTGAATGCAGACCCAACGCTGCACGGTGTCTTTATGTATGCCGCCGACGATACACAAACCACCCCGGAACTCTGGCAGGCATTCTCGCTATATCCATGGAATGGAGGCGTGACCCTTCCGCCCCAGCCGATTGCATGGGGACAGGTCAAAACGCCGCTTGGACTTTATATCCGCGCCACTCCATCGGGAAACAAATTGGGTGCGCTTTCCAAAGCTTCATTGGTACCGATTTGGTATATTGATGGTAATCAATGGGCCGCGATTACCACCGCCCATGACCAGTGGGTTTACGTTGGCAACTCGGATTACATCACCGTGGTTATGAATCCTGCCAATGTTCCACCGCCTCCTCCTCCATCTCCCGGACTCTTTCAGGCCAAGGTCATTCCGGCGGCCGGACTCAATGTGCGCGACAGCCCCGGCGGAAATAAAATCGGCGTCCTGACTGCCAATACGATTGTGGAAGTCTACGAGGAAAACAATGGCTGGGCAAGAATCGATCCCACACAAAGCCAATGGGTCAGTGAAACATACTTGAGCAAATTAAGCTAAGGGCATTCAGCAAAATCTCCCGCAACATTGCGGGAGATTTTCTTTTCAATCTGCAAATTTCGGCATCACGTCCGAGGCGAGAAGCTGGAGGCTTTCGGCTTCGTTCTTGTAACTGCTCACGATCAGCAATTGCGTTCCGGCGTCTTGATATTGACCGAATAGATCAACGGCTTGAGAAACGGTCAAGGCATAGCCGCGGAACGGCTCAGGCAATTGCATGCGCTGTTTCTTGGCTTGAAGTTCGGATTCGTTCTTCGCCACCAGCAACGCGGTCAGATTCGTTCGTTGAATCGAATTGTAATCGCGTCCCGCCTCCTCGCAATGCTTTCGCAGGATGGCATATTTTTTCCTGACCATTTCCGGATCGCCGAATACATTGCAGGCATCGCCCCAACGCGCCACGGCACGCAGCGTTAATTGTTCGCCGCTGCCGCCGATCAGAATGGGCGGATGCGGTTTCTGGACCGGCTTCGGTTCGAGCATGGCTTCTTTGATGTGGAAATATTTCCCGTCGAAGGTTGCGCGCGGCTCGCTCCACATCTTCAGGATGAGTTGAATCGCTTCTTCCATCTGCTTGATGCGGACGGCGGGCTTTTCGGGAAACATCCACCCATATTGGATATATTCCTGAACATTCCAGCCTGCGCCGATGCCCAGCGTGAGTCGTCCGCGGCTGATGATGTCGACTCCGGCCGCGATCTTTGCCAGATGCGCCGGGTTGCGATATCCAACCGAGGTGACCAACAGCGAGAGCCGCGTCTTCGTCGTGACTGCCGCCAGCGCCGCCAGCGTGGACCAGCCTTCCATGAACGGTTCATCCGCCACGCCCACGCCGGGGATTTGGATCAAATGGTCCATCAACGAAAACCAGGTGAAGCCGTGCGTCTCCGCCCATTGCGCCTTGCGCTTGACTTCCTCGAAGATTTCGTATTGATCCGAACCGAACAGCCAGGAGGGATTATGGATTCCAAATTTCATAGGTGCTCCTCATGCGTAGGATTATTTTGAATTATAAGCTTCTATGTGTATTATACAAAGATTTTTGTAACGGGACAGAACGGGGAATAAATGAAATTGCATTTTAACCGAACGTGGGCATTGTGTTAATGGAGAAGGCGCGGTCATCATCGGCGAAGTGACCGCCGAGCCGCGCGGACGCGTCTTGATGAAGACCGCCATGAGCAGTCAGCGCGTGGTGGGCAGGTGGGGGAACTAAATTCCCCTGCTTACTGACTAAATTGGCAGGCGGGGGAACTAAATTCCCCAGCTTACCAACTAAACCGGCAGGCGGGGGAACCAAATCCCCCAGCTTACTGACTAAATCGGCAGGCGGGGGAACTAAAGCCCCCTGCTTACTGACTAAATTGGCAGGCGGGGGAACTAAATTCCCCAGCTTACCAACTAAACCGGCAGGTAGGGGAACTAAATCCCCCTGCTTACCAACTAAACCGGCGGTCGGGGAACTAAATCAGTGGGCTGGGGAACTAAATCCCCCACAGAGGAACTAAGTCAGCAGGCGGGGGAACTAAATCGGTAAGGCTACCAACAAAACTGAAGGATATGCTCTGCAAGTTGTGCGTCGCACCTTACTCAACCGAGTTACCCTATAGAGTCGACGCTGCCGGTTTAATAGATTTTTCTGCCTGTGCGGTGCGACGCACCGCGCGCAAGCATATGCTGGCCGGAAAATGTCGCCGAGGATATGCCAAGCTGATTAATCATCAAGCGTATTCTGGCTCAAATCCAGTTCGGCTAGGATTTTATTTCTGAAAGTGTTTATCCTCGAAAGGATGAAGTAGAATTTTTGCCGCGGATTTAAAGGCAAGAGATCAATCAACTGCGAAGGTTTTTCTGATCGTTGCCTCGAAGCAGGCGGGTGATTTCTTCAATCTGCCGTGATTGATCCATGATCTTTATAAACAGAATGAGTATGCCAACTCCGGTCATGAAGGCTCCCACATCTGCCCAGAGATGATTGGACGGATCGTACCCGATGACAACTATCAGCGGGCCAAATATTGCAAGCGCTGGAGTGAGGGGCAGAAGAAGGTTGATGAATGTTCTCATGTTGCATCTCCTTGTGGATCTGAAAATCGGAATCGTCCCTTACTTATATAAGGGCCGTATATCTAGCAGTCTGAGTGTCTGAGACTCAAGTTCTACTGACATACCATTTTGCTTGCACCTAATTATAATCAAGCGTATTCTGGCTCAAATCCAGTTCGGCTATGATTTTATCTTTCCGTGATTACAATGTTTGCATCCTTGCTAAGTTAGGTTTATTGAGAAAGAGAGCCAATCCATGTTTGAAAAGCACTTGAATATGCGATGAGTTTTCCTGCGGCCATGAACAGAAAAACAATAAGGGTAATAAGCATAGCGCGTCTAACTCGCGGGTCAACGCCTTGAGACTGCCGGAGCACCCAATAATAGTATCCAAAAGAAGCCAGAAGGAAGACGCTTGACACCAAAGACAGCCATAGTGAGGATGAGAAGAAAAACAGACCGATTGCAATCATCAGAAGCAAAGAAAACAGGAGATACAGGAGATTTCGACTCTTAGTTGCTTTAGATGGAGGTCGAATAGTGACCCAAGATGCAAGAACATCCCTAATTTCCTTATAATCGTTTGCGTCAAGAGTTTTTGAAATAGCTAGTGTACGTGTCTTAGTGTTTGTCAGAACGCGAAGCGATGCGCTAGATTCTTCTATTGCGATTATTTCTTGTCGTTGTATCCGAACTTGTGGTTTTCGTATTTGGGTTCGGGCGATGTAATCGTCGCCAACTTCAATGCGGATCGATTCCCAGATTTCCTTGGTCTGCTTTAGGCCGCGCCTGATGCTTGATAGCATATATGTAACGCCGATTAGGATCGTTGCAAGTATTGCGATCAACTTATTATCCGGTAAAATCGAAACAACAAGGACCGCTGCACTGCATACAATTGCTGCGTAAAAGCTGCCCATTAACCAAAGATATCGAGTCTGAAGTTTTGCAAGTCCATTAGAAGAAAAGGAATAGGATTTCATCTTGTTATGTACCTGCTTTCCGAGAATGATAGTATTTAATCCCAACCAGCGAACCAGTGATCATGAATCCTAAAAACAAATAGCGTACTGGAATTTTATCTCCAGTACGCTATTTTATCAACTTACGCTGCTTCGTATTCAGCTTGTTCTTCGTCCACCGTCATCACCGGCTCCTCGGCGGACTTCTTATCGAGGAACTGCATCATCAGCGCGATCACCTTGCTGAAATATTTGGTCTCACCGCCTTTGTCCTCGTACTTGTCCGTCTTGAGCCGGCCTTCGATGTAAACGAGACTTCCCTTCTTGAGATACTGCTGGGCGATCTCGCCGAGTCTTCCCCACGCTTCGACGTTCACCCATTCGGTATATTCTTTGGTTTCGTTGCCGCTCTTCCAGCGTTGGCTAATGCCGAGACTGAAATGAGCCACCTTCTTTCCGTTGGGTGTGAAGCGGCTTTCCGGTTCCTTGCCGAGATATCCGATCAGTTGAACACGGTTTAATGCTGGCATGTTTCCCTCCTTTCCTTCAGACTTTTAGAGTTCATGTTTTGTGTCATATCAAGTCTCCTTTTTCTCTAAAAGAACAATTGGGTGTGTCCGAACGGGTTATACTTTGTGCATTGCTAGCTTTCGGCAGGCGCCGCCGTGGATGGTTGCGTCCGCTTCAAAACGAGCATGCCCGTTTTCATCTCCACGACCTGGTAACCGTCAGGCACCGCATCGAGCGCACCTTCCTTGATCTCCTTCGAGAAGTAAAACATCTTTCCGTTGGAGTGCAGGTAGTAGGTCGTGCCTTTCGAGTTGCTGTGTGAGTAAGCCATTTAAATCTCCTTTCAGGATTTTGATACTAAAAGTGTAGCACATATTTTCTATTCTTGTCAACTAGGAATTTCAGACTATGTTAATCGTAACCAGGCTCGACGAATTGCGCTCCGCCCGCTCCCTTCTGGACGGGAAGCTGGGTCTCGTACCGACGATGGGTTATCTCCACGAAGGGCATATTTCTCTTGTCCGCCGCGCCAAGGCTGAATGCGACTATGTTGCCGTGAGCATCTTCGTCAACCCGACTCAATTTGGACCCAACGAGGACCTCGCCAAGTATCCACGTGATTTGGACCGCGATCTGCATCTGCTCGAAGACGCAGGCGTGGACTTGGTCTGGACACCAACGCCCGAGGTGATGTATCCGTCCGGGTTTCAAACCTGGGTCGAAGTCGAGGAAATGACGCGCCCGCTGGAAGGTGCTCAACGCCCCGGCCATTTTCGCGGCGTAACGACGGTTGTCACGAAACTGTTCAATGCGGTTCAACCAACGAAAGCTTACTTTGGTCAAAAGGATGCGCAGCAAGCCGCGGTCATTCGGCGAATGACGGAGGATTTGAATTTCCCCATCGAGATCGTGGTTTGCCCAATCGTGCGTGAGCCGGACGGACTAGCCATGTCCAGCCGCAATATTTATCTTGATGCCCATCAACGCAAAGCCGCGACGGTTCTATATCGTTCGTTGAGCGCGGCGAAGGAAGAATATGAAAAGGGCGAGCGCGATGCGGAAAAGTTGAGACGAAAAATGAAAGAAGTGATTGCGTCCGAGCCGCTGGCGCAAATGCAATATGTTTCCTGCGCGGATTACGATACGTTACAGGAGTTGGAGAAAGTTACGGGGAAGACTCTGCTTTCGATGGCGGTGTTCTTTGGGAAAACAAGGTTGATTGATAACTTTGTGTTGGAGTGAATCACGATAAAAACATCGCGTTGCCTTTGGACACTGATGAATAAATCATTTTAGCTTTCTTTGGACACGGATTTCACAGACGACACGGAACAACGCGGATTTTTAAAGATTTTCTTCGCTACCGTACACTTTATGCACGATGAATAAAAATAGAACACGGATGACGCTGATTCAGCCGATTTGCGCGGATGAAGCTTAAAAAAACTGCGTGCATCCGCCTCATCCGCTCTGATCCGCGTGCTATTTTTTTAGGATGTACGGTAGAAAAAGATTTTCTATACTTGTTCAAACCGTTCCACCGGAACGACAAACAACGATCCGTGTTTCTCGACAGGCGCACTCATTGCAATGGTTTCGCGAATGAGTTTGATCGCCGAATCAACTTGTGCGTCACTCACACCGAGCAGTAAAGTCACCACGCCGCTTCGCAGAAATCCGCCCGTCGAGGCGATGCGCGTGACGCGGTATTCTTCACTGGTCAGGGCACGCGTAAGCGCGTCGGCTTCGTTATCTTTGATAATCACAATGATCATTTTCATGGCAAGCCTCCTTTGTTTTGCGTCGCACCTTAAGGGTAGAGACAAATCTGTTGAACGAGAAATTTCTTTGTTTGGATAAGTCCCGTTAAGTATGGTGCGACGCAACCTCTGAGGGCGCAACATCGCTGTGCCCTTCCCTTGTTATATCTCCTCGAATCTTTCCACCGGCAGTGCAAATACGGTTGCGCCGCCGACCGTCACCGGAATCGGTGTGGGCATTGGCAATGGCGAACCCTCCAATGGCATGGATAAATATTCGACGCGCTGACGACAAGATTTTCGCAATTCGCGCAATACATCTTCCTCCCGGCCTTTGGGCAGGCCGATCAAGATCGTTGCGTTGCGCCGACCGAGAAATCCGCCCGCGCTTGCCAGATACACAACCGGCGCACCGAAAGAACTAACCGCGCGCGTGGCGACATCTAAATCCTGTTCCTGCACAATCGCCAGAATCAAAAGATGCATTGGATTGTCCATAATCTGCTCCTCATGTCTTCAATGTCATTGCGAGCGACCCTGAGCGAAGTCGAAGGGAAGCGTGGCAATCTCCTGTTTATATGTTACTTGAGATTGCCACACCGAAAGAACACAGTGCAGGCAACCCCTTCGGGGTCCCGCGATGACATCACGGCTATTAATATTAGCATATCACATTTAAGTCATGGATACGATTAACGGATTGTTATCGGTAATCGTAATTTTCTTGCCGTTCCGAAACGTGATTTCCGTTTGTTCGAGTCCGCGCACCACTTTCAAACCTTTATATAAAATCGTCACGGGCCACGCAAACGGATTCTTGCCTTCGAGCCGCACGCGTTCATCGGAAAGAATCGTCACGCCCAATGTTTGCAAAAAGAAACCGACGGGCGCAAGTCCATTCAATGCGCCGCGTTCGCCGAGTCCGTTTCCCGTCTCGGCGTGATAACGCTGATAGAAAGCATGATTTTGTTTAAGGCTTTGGATGACTGCGTTCATCAGATGCGCTGTCAGCCGCGCGGCTTCGCTTCGGAATCCATAAGACAGCAATCCTTCGCCGATCAATATGTTCCACGGCAGATGAATGCTCATTGCAACCGCGTCCGCTTTCGGGTCCGGGACGAGCGGCAACGCCGGAATGCCAAACGGCCGGCCAAAATATTCCGCATCGTTAAGCGAGCGGCCGATCATCACTTGCGCGCGTTGCGAATCGGGAATGCGCGCCCAAAGCGGCGTGAAGAGCGTGATGTCTTCGCTTGCCATATTTTCAATACTGATTAATACTCGATCCAGTTTATCCAAACCTTGAATGCTGATGCGACCGATTTTCGTAAATACTTTTTGAGTGGTGGCAACCAGTCCGCCGCTTCTCCACCGGAATTGATTTTCTTCGATCACCTCGACATCGCCCCGGCCTTTGGTCACCAGATCGCTGATTTCGATGGTTGGCCGTTGCGCCGCCGGATTTTTAGTCTGCACTTCGATCAACAAACGAACCGGCTGCTCAAACTCCAACTTGGGATGCATGTTGCCCGGCCCTTTATGTTTCGCGATCAATTTTCCGGCCTGACAAATATTGGTGACGCGGTCCCGATAACTATATAATGCAGAGCGCGCGTCCCAGGCCGCATCCACGGATGATTTAAGTTTCTCTGCCTCTACTTCGAGCAATGGAATTTCACTGGCTTTGTTCAGTCGCTTTGCCATTCGGATGAGGCATTGCGCCTCGTTGTACATCATGGCTTCCAACGCGGGATCGTGCATCACGGAAATATCCACTCCTTGTGACCATGGATGCCAGACATCGAAAAGCGGATTGTCTTCAAAGCCGGTCTGGAGTACATGATCCCAAGATGGCAAACCATCGCCATCAGAATCATGCTGCGGCGAAAGCCAGTCCCAGAAAAAGGCAAGCAATTTGGGGAAGGCTTCGCTGATAAAAGTTTCATCTTCCGTTTGTTGAAAATATTTCCATGCCAAACTTGCCAGCATCGGCGCGGCGGATAATTTTCCGCGTTGACCGGCGATGCCGGGTTTATGATCTATCGAGCCGTCTTTGGTTTGAATAAAAAGAAAATTATTGATCAGTCCGCGTGATAATTCCTGTGTGGCTGGAATCACATTGGAAAGATAATAACTTTCCAGCGGTGTCTGTCCGCTCCAACCCGGCGGATAGTCGCGTCCGTCGCCTTTGTGAGAAAAACCCTGATCCGGTTGTCGGGACTGCACGAAGGATGGATTCGGCAATTGCTTATCGGGAGTAAAAAATAATCCCAATGCGGCGCGCTGACTGAACGCGAGCGCCGCATCCCAATCCGGATCGCCGGTGCGAATATCGGGCGTGTCGCCCGCGTCCAGCAATTCAATGTGAGCGCGTTCCGCTTCCCATGGGCGACTGGCAGTGCGTCGCGCTAAATCGAACGAAGCTTCCGCTGAATCGGTGGAAGCAATTGCCCAGCTCACCTGACGGCTTGAACCTGGATCGAAATCCAATGCCAATGTCAGTGATGGATGCGGACCAGCACCAAACTGCGGGCCGCCGGTCATAAAGATGACGGGGAAGAGTCCGGTAGTCTCGCCCGCGAGAACGTTGACCATTTGTTGTTGAGAATCTTTCAGAGGTTGTCCATCCAGCGGAGTCAGCATTCCGCATAAGTCAACTGTAATCTTGCGTGCGAATGCAGTACGATTGTTAAGAATAAGCCTTCCCGCGAGCGCATGAGATTCGGGAACCCAATATTCAACTGTGACTTCCAAGCCTTCAAATGGAGAACATTCCAGCCAGAGAAAGTTTGGATAGAATCGCCGCAGGTACGGTGATGCGAAAAATTCAGCAGGGCCGGTAATGGTTTTGCCCAGTTCCCCAAAGCGATAGAAGAGGCGCATGGTGCGGGCGCGCAGTCCATACGTTGTGCGAACAGCCAGCGCAGCCGGTTCGCCCGCGCCGATTTCAAGCTCCCAGATATGATCATTCACGTAATCCGGCTTCGACAGACGAAAGTCTGCGGCCAGAGTGAGGGACAGTGGATCGCCGGGTCGGAGATTCCAATCGCGCATGGTTCTATTGTACGGTCAGATGGGCGGATGGTCAAAGGGTATAATTTGGTCAGATTCTTTATGATAAGGAGACGAACATGGGCATGTATTTTGAGGAATTCAGTATTGGAAAAAAGATCGTGACTGGAGAACGGATCGTCACATCCGATGACATTATGAAATTTGCCGATTTGACCGGCGACAATAATCGCATCCATACGGACGCCGAGTTCAGCAAGACTACGCCTTTCGGTCAGCGCATCGCACACGGACTTTTAGGCTTGTCGCTCGCTTCGGGCCTCGCCTGGCAGACAGGGATTCTCGACGGTACCGTGATCGCGTTTCGCGAAGTGAATGAATGGAAATTTATCAAACCCATTTTTATCGGTGATCAAGTTCAAGTTGAATTGAATGTGACTGAAACGAAGGCCTTGCCGCGCATCGGCGGAGGCTCTGTGATGCTGGAAGTTGAATTGAAAAACCAGAAGGATGATGTCTGCATGAAAGGCGCTTGGAATATTCTGGTGATGCTAAAACCAAAATAAGCAAGTGGACGCTGAATAAAAAGATTTAAACGACGCGAAGATTGAAAAGTCTTTCTTTGCGCGCTTTCCACCAATACTTCCATTCCTCGCGCGTCAGTCTATGGAGATGGATCGTTCGGCGGCGCATATCGCGTCAACGAGAACATCCTGCACGAACTTTTTTCCGCCTGCCTCGAAGATATTTTACAGCTACTAAAGTTCGAATGATATTCTCATAGGAATTTCATAATCATGGATTGGCACAATTTAAAATGCTGTTACAATTCTAGGTTGTCAATAATATCGTGCCTATAAAGATTGTGAGGAAAAATGTATATTGATCCCAATACCGGTGGAATGTTGTTCCAGATTCTGGCGGCATCCTTGGTTGTAATTTCGGGTGTCCTGCTTGTGTTTTCAGGCAGGATTCGTGGATTTATTGCACAGCTCCGCCGAAAAATGCGCAAAGATAAAACTGAAGACGAAGAATAGATGAAGACAGTTATCCTTGGGTTTGACTCGTTCGACCCGGCCACCTTTGAACGGCTTCAAAACGCCGGGCGAATGCCTAATTTAACAAAGCTTGTAGATCAGGGCGGATATTCTCGTCTGGAGGTTTGCTCGCCGCCCCAAACTGAAGTTTCATGGACGTGTATCGCAACCGGTGTCGATCCCGGTTCGCACGGGATTTTTGATTTTGTTCATCGCGACCCGGAAACATATATTCCATACGTTTCCATCCTGCCGACTAAGATAACCGCGTTAGGTGAACAGTACCAACCGCCTTATACCACCAAAACCTTTTTTGAAGAAGCAACTTCGATGGGATATCCAGCGACTGCCTTATGGTGGCCGGCCTTGTTTCCCGCGCGCCCCGATATTCCCGTCGCGACGATTCCCGGATTGGGCACGCCGGATATTCGCGGTCAGTTGGGCGTCGGCATTTATTTGACCACTGAGCCGGAAGAAAAGAAAAAAGTTAAAGTCGTTAAACTTGAATCCGTTGGCAATAAAAAATTCACAGCGACGATTGATGGGCCACAGGTTAAGTCGAAAGAAGGGAGTCATCCTGCATCTCTTCCGGTAACGATTGAAATTTTGGATGATCAAACTGCGAGTCTGACGATTGATAATCAAAAGATTCAATTATCACTCGGCGCATGGAGTCCGATCATCGAACTCAAATTCGCGGCAGGCTTTGCGTTCAATATTCAAGCCATCACACAAGTCATTCTGACCGAAGTGAAAGACAGAGTTAGTTTATATTTTCTGCCTTTGCAGATTCATCCGTTACATTCGCTCTGGCTGTATGCCACGCCGTCATCGCTCGTTAAAGATTCGTGGAAAAAAATCGGCCCATTCCTCACTTTGGGCTGGCCCCAAGATACGAACGCCCTCGAAGACAATTGCATCACCGACGAGCAATTCCTCAGCCTGTGCGAATCGATTTTTGAGTCGCGCAAGAAGATGTATTTTCGTCTGTTGGATAATTTCAAAGAAGGCGTGCTGGCTGGAATTTTCGATGACCTGGATCGCGTCCAGCACATGTTCCTACGAACCAATCAGGAGATCGTAGATAGCTGGTACCTAAAGCTCGATCAATTCGTGGGCGAAGTCCAAGATAGAATCAACAAGCTTGGCTTGCAGAAATATCGTTTCCTGATTCTGTCCGATCACGGCTTCCGCACCTTCGAGCAAAAAGTTCACATCAATCGCTGGTTGGTCGAAAACGGATATATGAGTTTATCGCGTCAAACCGAAACGCCGGAACTTAGCGATGTGGATTGGGATAAAACCAAAGCGTACGCACTCGGGCTCAACAGCCTTTATCTCAATATCGCAAGCCGCGAGGGCAACGGAATTGTTCAACCGGAAGAAATCGAAAACCTTTTGGATGAGATCAAAACCAAATTATTGAACTGGAAAACTTCGGATGGCAAGCAGATCATCAGCCGCGTTTTATTGAAGCATGAAGCCTTCCATGGTCCTTATACGCGTCTTGGCCCGGACCTCGTGATCGGTTACGCTCCTGGATTCCGCGCCTCGTCCGAAACCGGTCTCGGAAAATCCGCACCCGTTTCGATGGAGGCAAATCAAGGCCATTGGGGCGCCGATCATTGCATCGATTCGCTGATGGTGCCGGGAGTCATCTTTACCAATCGCGATATCCGAAACATGCCCGGGATTTCATTCAGGGATATTCCGTTTCTCGCGTTGGGCAAACATCTCGACCAATCCTATATCAAGCCGCCGTCTCAGACCAGCTCGCATGGTCAGAAAGATTTGGAAGAGAGATTGAAAGGTCTGGGATATCTTTAATCCGATTCTCTTATCACCACTGCAATGTTAAAGAATATATTTGGTAACAAAACATCTCAAAGAAATGGTGATAAAACGATCATCGTTGTTTCCGGCCTGCCCCGCTCCGGAACTTCGATGATGATGAAGATGCTTGAGGAGGGCGGCATCCCGATTCTAACGGACGCGATTCGCCGCGCTGACGATGATAATCCCAACGGCTATTATGAATTTGAATTTGTAAAGAAACTGCCCGAGGGTCAAAACAAATGGCTGGCTGATGCAAATCATAAAGCCGTAAAGATTATTTCGGCTTTGCTTGAACATCTTCCCGCGAGTTATCGTTACAAAATAATTTTTATGGAAAGGGAACCGCGTGAGATATTGGCGTCCCAGCAGAAGATGCTCGCGAATCGGAACGAGAAATCGAGTGTTGATGATGCTGAAATGCAGGAGCAATTCCAAAAGCATTTGGCGGCGATCAAATATTGGCTGGCAAGACGGCCCAACATGGATGTGATGTACGTTGATTACAACAAAATGATTGTCAGCCCGGAGAATTACTGCCAGGATATTGCAGATTTTATTGCCATTCCCATTGATGTTTCAAAAATGCTGGCTGTCCCGAATGAACGCCTTTATCGAAATCGAGTGGCTAAACCTTAAACTTCTTTAAGGTTACCGGCTTGACTTCAATGCCATTCCGAGTATAATTACGGTCGTTGAGTGTAAAAATTGACTGAGAAATCGCAAGCGCTTGAGACGAAAAGTCTCGAAGCGCTTGCCTTTGTTTGTCTCTCGTTCGTGCCGACTACACGCTAAATGAAACATTGATTCAAGTTTCTTTTTTGCGACATAGGAGAGAAAGCAGTGGAAACTAAAGGATTAACCGCACTTCGCATCAGCTTGGCATCCCCTCAAACGATTCTATCGTGGTCTTATGGTGAAGTACTGAAACCAGAAACGATCAACTATCGCCGTCTTCGCCCGGAAAAAGACGGGTTGTTCTGCGAGGCTATTTTTGGCCCCACTCGTGACTGGCAGTGCTATTGCGGCAAATATAAAAATCCCCGTTACAAGGGAATCATATGTGAAAAATGCGGCGTCGAAGTGACTCGTTCCGCGGTCCGCCGTGAGCGCATGGGACACATCGCGTTGGCGACTCCCGTAGCGCATATCTGGTACACCCGCCGCATTCCATCCCAGTTGGGAATGTTACTCGATATCTCACGCCGCAACCTGGACCGTGTGCTTTATTTTGCACAATATATTGTTACCTACGTTGACGATGAAGCCCGCAAGAAAGCCCTTCAGCGCCTGGAGGACGAGATTTCCGTTTCCGAGCGTGAGCAAGCCGCGGACGTCAATGCAAAGATCGCCGAGATCAAGACCAAGCGCGATCACAGATTAAATGAAATCAATCAAAAGAAATCTGTCCTGGAACAAGGGTATGACGAATACATTGCCGAGCAACTGGATCCTGTTATCCGGGAGGGCCAAAAACTGGAGAAGCTTCTGCAGGATCAGATGGGTCAGCCTGCCAAGAAAGAGGTTGTCTTCGAATTAACCGGCGAGAAGATTCTGGATGCCAACGATAAGGTTGCCAGCAAACACATCAGCCAGGTTCAGAAGATCGTTCAGAAGAAACTGGAAACGCTTGAGAATGAGCTAAAAGATAAGCGTGCCAAAGAATTCGAAGACCTAAAAATGGAATCGGGTCGCGTCAAGGCCGATGCTGACATGAAGATGGAAGCTTTGCGCTCGCAGCTGGATGATCAAACCTCCGTATCGGCCAATCAATCCTCGCGTCAACGCGACGAGTTGATGGAACTCCGTCCGTTCACCTTTATCAGCGAAGCGCGTTATCGCGAACTCAAACAACGCTGGGGACAAGTCTTCCGCGCAGACATGGGCGCCGAAGCTTTCTATGATATTCTCGAACGCCTCGACCTCGATAAGTTGGCTGTGGAACTCTGGAAGGAAGTCCGCACCACCAAGTCAAAGCAGAAGCGCAAGAAAGCCACGACCCGTTTGAAAGTCGTGGAAGCGTTCCGCCGCTCAGGCAATCGTCCCGAATGGATGATCCTGACCGTTCTGCCAGTCATTCCTCCTGACCTGCGCCCGATGGTTCAGCTCGATGGCGGTCGCTTCGCCACGTCCGACCTTAACGATTTATACCGCCGCGTGATCAACCGCAATAACCGCCTCAAGCGTTTGCTCGAACTGGGCGCGCCGGATGTCATCATCCGCAATGAGAAGCGCATGTTGCAGGAAGCGGTGGACAGCCTCATTGATAATTCCCAGCGCGGCAAGGCGCTTAGCCGCCGCGGCCGCCGCGAACTTAAATCCTTGAGCGACATGCTCAAGGGCAAGAAAGGCCGCTTCCGCCGAAATTTGCTTGGCAAGCGCGTGGATTATTCCGGCCGTTCCGTGATCGTGGTTGGACCTCAGCTCAAACTCTATCAATGCGGTTTGCCGAAGACCATGGCGTTGGAACTCTATCGCCCGTTTGTGATCGCGCGACTCGTTCAGAATGGTTATGCCGCGAACGTCAAAGGTGCGCGCCGTTTGATCGAGCGCAATCGACCTGAAGTCTGGGAAGCGCTCGAAGATGTCATCAAGGATCGTCCCGTGCTTCTTAACCGCGCGCCGACTCTGCATCGTCTCGGCATTCAAGCCTTTGAACCAATCCTCATTGAAGGTTCAGCCATTCAACTGCACCCGCTCGTGACCACCGCCTTCAATGCCGACTTCGATGGTGACCAGATGGCTGTGCATGTGCCTCTTTCACAAAAGGCCGTGCAGGAGGCGCGCGAGCTGATGCTGGCTTCCAAGAATCTGCTCAAGCCTGCGGATGGCGAGCCGATTATTTCGCCGTCGAAAGACATGGTGCTCGGCGTGTATTATCTGACCATGGAGCAGAAGGCCGCTCACAAGGGTGATGGCCGCGCCTTCGCTGATATGGATGAAGTTGAACTTGCCTATCAGCTTGAACAAGTAGATATTCACGCCAGGATCAAACTGAAGGCCGCCACCTGGTATAACGATAAAGGCGACCGCCTGCCCGAGGCCGAGACACGCATCATCGAAACGACGGTTGGCCGCGTGCTCTTCAACCGCATCCTGCCTCCCGAGGTTCAGTTCACGAACGAAAAACTCGATAAGGGCGGCGTGAAAGATTTGATCGCGGATGTGTATGAGTTATGCGGACGCGATCCAACGACAGATGTTGCTGACAGGATCAAAGCCATGGGCTTTGAATTTGCAATGCGCTCCGGCACCACGCTGGCCGTGGCTGATATTTCCATTCCGCCCGAACGAAAAGGTATTCTTGACGAGGCGCAAACGCAAGTTGAAGTGGTGGAACGCGATTTCCGCCGCGGCCTGCTCACCGAGCAGGAACAGAACGAGCGCGTGATTGACATTTGGCAGGTCACCACCGATCATGTTGCCGATGCGGTTAAGAAACACATGGACCCCGATGGCAACCTTTCCGTGATGGCGGCCTCCGGCGCGACCAAAGGCGGTTTCTCGACCGTCTCGCAGTTGGCCGGTATGCGCGGCCTCATGGCCGATCCTTCCGGACGAATTATCCCATTGCCGATTCGCTCCAACTTCCGCGAAGGTCTGACCGCGCTGGAATATTTCATCTCAACGCATGGCGCGCGCAAAGGTTTGGCGGATACCGCCCTTCGCACCGCGGACGCAGGGTACCTTACCCGCCGCTTGGTGGATATCGCACAGGATATTATCATCAACGAACATGATTGCAACACGCAGGAAGGCATCTATATCCGCCGCGCAGATGATGTGGCTGGACAATCGTTATCGAGTCGACTCTATAGCCGCCTGTTGGCGGAACGCGTCATTGATCCGAAGACCGGCGAAGTCATCGCCGAACGTGATGACGTGATCGATCATGATCTGGCGCGGAAAATTGCCAATTCCGGAATTGCCGAAGTCAAAGTCCGCTCGCCGCTGACCTGTGAACTTCAGCATGGCATCTGCGCCAAATGTTATGGCATTGATTTGGGCCGCGGCGACATGGTGGACCTCGGTTCGGCAGTGGGTATTGTTGCCGCCCAATCCATCGGCGAGCCGGGCACCCAGTTGACGTTGCGTACTTTCCATACCGGTGGCGTGGTCGCCGGAGGAGCGGATATCACAACCGGTCTGCCGCGCGTGGAAGAGTTATTTGAGGCGCGCAAACAGCCGAAAGGCGAGGCCGTTGTCGCCGAGATCGGAGGCGTGGTACGCGTCGTCCAATCGGAAAAGATGGCCGATTTACGCGAAGTCCGAATCGAACACGCCGAAATGGTTCACGATGAATATGCCGTGCCTGAAGATTGGAAATATGTTGCCGTTGACGAATCGGAAGTTAAGCCCGGCGATATATTGGCGACCAAAGAGAAAGCCACTGTTGTGGCCCAGCATGGCGGCAGGATCGCGGTTGAGAAAAAAGATCACAAGATCATGGTGTCGTACGAACAGCGCGAAGAGAAGGCGTATGATATTCCTTCCACCTCGCGCCTGCTTGTAAAAGAAGGCGATCACGTCGAGGCCGGCCAGGCGCTGACCGAAGGTTCGCTCAATCCTCATCGCGTTCTCCGCATTCAGGGACGCGAGGCTGCTCAAATGTATCTGTTGAGCGAGATTCAGAAAGTCTATCGCTCGCAGGGACAGAACATTCACGATAAACATTTCGAAGTCATCATCCGCAAGATGATGAGCAAGGTGGCGGTCAGCCGCCCCGGCGACAGCAAGTACCTGCCCGGCGACGCGGTGGATCGCCAGGAATTGCGTCGGTTGAATGAGCAATTGCTTTCCGAAGGCAAGCAACCGGCCAGGCTCCTCGAGACCCTGCTCGGTGTGACGAAAGCTTCGCTCTCCACCGACTCATGGCTCTCGGCTTCCTCCTTCCAGCATACGATCAAAGTGCTGGCGGGCGCGGCCATCGGCTCGACCTCCGATCCGCTCTACGGTTTGAAGGAAAACGTCATCATCGGCAAGCTGATTCCCGCCGGTTCAGGCTTTACCCTTGGCCGCTTCAAACCCGGGGACAGCGACGGCGCATCCTCGCAATGGATGGAGATCGGCGAAAGCGCATCCGCCGATTAATCAAAAACCCCATAGGGACACAGCGTGCTTCGCGGGCTGTGTCCCTGTAAATTTAAATACCAAGTATCAGTAAATTTTTCAAAGTGAATGAATTCGTATGATGAAATATTGGGCTGTTTTCTTCGGCGTGTTTATGGTTGCTATCGTTGCGTTGGCAGATACAGGACATCTCGGAAAGTTGTGGCTCATATATAGTTTTCCGGGCGGACATTGGGTGGGACATTTCGTTCTATTTGGACTTCTTGGTTTTGTGATCGAACTTAGCCTTTTTGAAGAATATCCATCCTCTGATCGAAAAAAGCTTGTAATCGCCACAGGTCTGATCGTTGCGCTCTTTGTTGGAATTGAGGAATTCTCCCAACGATTTCTTCCTACCCGTCATTCCAGTCCGCTTGATTTCTTTTTCAGTTGCTTTGGCATTGCATTTTTCTCCTGGCTGGCAATCCGTCTTAAACGAAAAGCGCCGTTTCAAAACTGATTTTAAAAATTGGAATGCCTTCCAAATTTCCTTCCAAAAAACCAGAGGGACAACTGACGCGCGGCAAGACGGCATCGAATCGACTCCGCCGCGTGGACAATTTCATTTTGCTTTATGAACCGTCGCTTCTCACGCGGACCGATAACGGATTCAGTGATTCTTTATTCGTTGACCTCGGCTATGGCTTCGACGCGCGCACCACACTCGAGTCTGCATTGCGCTTTCGACGCGTGAATCCATCGCTGAAAATCATCGGCGTTGAAATTGATGCGGAAAGAGTCGCGGCTGCATTACCTTATTCCGATGACAAAACTTTCTTTCGCCTCGGCGGATTCAATTTGCCGTTGAAGGAAGGCGAAACCGTCCGATTGATCCGGGCTTTCAATGTGCTTCGTCAATACGAAGAAAAGGATTTCATTCCCGCCTATGAACGACTCGCACAATATGTTCTGCCCGGCGGCTTGATGATCGAAGGCACGTCTGATCCGTTTGGAAGGATTTGGTCGGCGAATATAGCGCGGAGAATGGATAATGGATCATGGAGGATGGAAGCGTTGGTCTTTAGCACCAACTTCCGTTCGGGGTTCGACGCGGAAGAATTCCAAACGATCCTGCCCAAGAATTATATTCATCACGTCTTGCCCGGCGAAACGATCTATGATTTTTTCACAGCATGGAAACGCGCCGCGGCAGAGACCACTTCCGTCAAAGTCTATGGACTGCGACCATGGTTTGAAGCATCTGCTCAGGCCTTGGCGCGCAATGGATATTCGATCAACTTGCAAAAAAGATTCTTGAACAGGGGCTGGTTGATTTGGTATTTGGGAAAATAAAGCTCTACTACAGGCAAAGCTCGGATATTCGTTCTTGGAATAAACTACGTTTTACTTCAGGATATATTGTATGGAAGCCAACAAGATCCTATCGACAAGGTTTATATGACTTTTGCTTGACATGTCTTCTGCATCCTTTTACAATCTTTGAAAACAGACGGCTTTCTATGGATGATAAACGTCTTCTCCGTGTATTTATTTGCCATGCCCTGAATGACAAACCTCCAGCTAGAAAACCATATCAACAATTAGTAGCTGATGGTATAGATGCTTGGCTGGATGAGGAAAACTTTTACCTGGCCAAGATTGGCAATTAGAAATAGCGAAAACGATTCGACAAGCAGATGCAATCATAATTTGTCTTTCAAAAAAATCCATAACAAAAGAGGGTTATGTTCAAAGGAAAATAAAGTTTGCGCTAGACGTGGTGCGTGAAAAGCCTGAGGGTATAATATTCCTAATCCCCGCTTTATTAGAAAATTGTGTTGTTCCAGAGAGATTAAGCCGCTGGCAATGGGTTGATCCCTCTTTGGATAGGTGGGGGATGAATCAGCATGGATATGAAAAACTATTGCGTGCCCTTAAAATACGTTCTGATTCCATTGGCGCAAATCTAATTCAACTAAAATCAAATGCAGAGAATTCGCTAAGAGTTGCCTGTTTGGGGGCCTCCGGGCTCTGGAAAAACCACTTATTTAACAAAATAAAAAAGCATGGCTTTGATTTTGAAAGCGCCCCGCTGCATCGTCCTTTGAGTGGATGCCTCACCATCGCACAGCCATCGTGATAACGTTGCTCCGATGTTCCTTTCTTTGGACGGGCTTTCATCCCTCTTCGGGGAAGATGCGAGTACGATATCACACAGAGCAGGGCACTCGGTATCTGCGACCCTCGAACACTGTGCCGCGCTAGAAACAACCCTATAAATTAAGAGCTTGTTGATCGCGGCAATAGTTTGATAGTAGCGGCTCGTGCATCACTGCTCAGAATATGGTCTACGCTTGATGGGTAGCGCCGGTATTTACTGCGATAGGCATGATCTATCTGTTCATTGATTTCAGGAGCGGACTCCTCCACGAAGGTAACATCTTTATCCGCGCCGCCCGCTCGGACGTGCCCTTCGTGGCGCACTTGCGCGCCGCGGAACCAGGCGGCGGTGCGCCCGTTAACAGATCGGACATAGAGATCGTCGCCGAGTCGGACGACCCAAATCGTCACCGGGTTTCGCAACGTGCCGTCGCGTCGGAGTGACGCGATCTGCAACTCTTCGGCTTTTCCTATTTTATCAAGTTCATCGCTTGTCCATGTAGTCATCGAACACTTCCTTCTTTAGAACTCGATCATAGCCTTGATCGCCTTGCGATCATTCATTGCTCGATAGCCATCCGGCACCTGGTCGAGGCGGATAACTCGATCAAAAACTCGGCCTGGTTCGATCCGTCCTTCGAGAACATCTGGTAATAGTTCTTCAATATACGCACGGGCCGGGGCGGGACCGCCGGAAATGGTGACATTATTAAAGAATGTTGGTATCACTGCCGGCATCACCTCGCTCTGGGGAACTCCAACACGGCCAACCGCACCACCCGGACGCGCAATACTGAGTGCGGTCAGCGTAGACTCTTCATAGCCCACACACTCAAGCACAGATTGCACGCCCAAACCTTTGGTCAGTTCGCGCACGCGCGTAACTGCTTCTTCTCCACGCTCACTGACAATATCTGTTGCGCCAAATTCTTTAGCGAGGTTAATTCGGTCGGCATGACGATCTAAAAGAATAATCTGTTCAGCGCCGAGACGTTTCGCAGCGATAACTCCACATAATCCGACTGCGCCACCGCCAACCACTGCCACGCTCTTGCCCGGGCCGACTTTGGCAGCGAGAGCTGCATGGTGACCGGTTGCCATTACATCGGTCAAAGTAAGAAGCGAGGGCATCAACGCATTATCTTTTCCGACCTGCAAGGGGACGAGTGTGCCATCCGCCTGAGGGACGCGCACCGCTTCGCCTTGTCCGCCATCGAGCTTGGTACCGCCCCAGAAACCTCCATGCAAGCATGAAGTCTGCAATCCTTCCTGACAGTAAATGCAGGTTCCATCCGACCACGCAAACGGCGCAGCGACGAGATCGCCAACCTTGATTTTGCGGACATCCGCGCCGACCGCTTCAACAATGCCGATGAACTCGTGTCCCATGCGGTTGCCGGTTTCGCTTGGTCCCATTTTCTTGTATGGCCAGAGATCGCTGCCGCAGATGGCGGCGCGGGTAACAACCACGAGGGCGTCAGTGGGTTCGATCAAACGAGCATCAGGGACATTCTCGACACGGACATCCCCAGCGCCATACATGATAGTTGCTTGCATTTGAATTACCTCATTGCTTTCTTTTATTCGTTATTTTGCTTTATATTGTTCGTCGCTGACATGTTCCATCCAATCAGCGGACTTGCCATCCACTTGTTCCACGATGGAGATATGTGTCATCGCTGTGGTGGGTGCGGCGCCATGCCAATGTTTCTCACCTGGCGGACACCAGACTATATCTCCTGGCCGGATTTCCTCAATGGGCCCATCCCAACTTTGTACGCGCCCGCAGCCTGCTGTCACGATCAGGGTTTGACCCAGCAGGTGAGTGTGCCATGCTGACCGAGCACCGGGTTCAAATGTCACACTGGCACCGGATGCGTGCGTATGGTCATTCGGTTGAAATAGTGGGTCAACCCGTACATTGCCGGTAAAATTCTCAGCTGATCCTTTCCCCGAAGGCTGGGAGCCATTTCTTTTAATTTCCATTTTTTAAACTCCTTTATTACCTTGTAAGGTTTTGAAGAATCGTTGGCACAAAATACAGTATGGGAACGATGAAAAAGCATGCCAGGGATAAATACACATTTACAAACGCCAGGACAATCGATAACCCATAGAGTAGGATCGCAGGCAGACTATGTCTCGGCCCTAGAGCTTTGGATTGTTCCGCTTTTATGAGCTTGGCATGGCTTGCGTAGCTCCTGAACCCGTAAAAAGTCAGCGCTAAGAAAAGTGAGTTCACACCATACAGAAGGATAGGAAACAGGTCAGTCAGGTGATCACCTAGCATGGCAGTTGGAAAAATCAAGAAGCACAACCATAACAAGAAAAAATTATTCAACCAAACGAGTCCAACTGTGACGCGTTGGAGATGGCTGAAAAAATAATGATGACTCACCCAATGGATACAGATCATCACAAAAGTCAGTGCGAAACTGATCACGTTGGGAAGCAGCGGCGCCATTGCTGCAGCATACTGACCCAAGCTGGAATGATCTGGGGCGTTTGGCACGTGCAATTCGAGGATGAGTAAGCTCAAAACTATTCCAAAAACGCCATCACTGAAGGCTTCAAGTCGATCTTTTGACATCTCCTCATTCCTTCTCGTTATACAAGTCGCTTAGCGATAGGTTCGCTTCTCCAGTTCTTCAGGATAGCGATCCCCTTGCACCTTGATCTTCAATGCAGCGCTCTCGATCTCACGCAGGTCATCGGGGGTTAGTTCAACATTCACTGCTCCGATATTTTCGTCGAGTCTCGCAAGCTTCGTGGTGCCCGGGATGGGAACAATCCACGGCTTCTGGGCAAGCAGCCAGGCAAGCGCGATTTGAGCAGGCGTCGCTTTCTTTTGTTTTGCGAACTGGCCAAGCAAATCGACCAGGGTCTGGTTCGCTTTTCGAGCATCGGGCGTAAAACGAGGGACGATGTTGCGGAAGTCGTTTTTATCGAACTTCGTATTTGCATCAATCTTGCCTGTCAGGAAGCCCTTGCCGAGCGGGCTAAATGGAACAAACCCGATGCCCAATTCTTCCAACGTTGGGAACAGCGCTTCTTCAGGGCGTCTCCACCAAAGCGAGTATTCGCTTTGGACAGCCGCAACCGGCTGGACAGCGTGCGCGCGCCGGATGGTCTGCGCACCGGCTTCAGAAAGGCCGAAGTGCTTCACCTTGCCTTCCTGAATCAGTTCCTTCACCGCACCCGCCACATCTTCGATGGGCACGTCCGTGTCAACCCGGTGTTGGTAGAACAGATCGATGGCCTCGACCTTGAGTCGCTTCAGTGAGGCTTCAGCAACTTGTTTGATATGCTCTGGCCGGCTATCCTGGCCCATCTGCTCCCCCTTGGGACCGAATTTGAAACCGAATTTGGTGGCGATCACTACCTGATCGCGAATGGGAGCAAGCGCCTCGCCTACGAGTTCTTCATTTACGAACGGGCCGTACGCTTCAGCAGTGTCAAAGAATGTGATGCCGCGTTCGACGGCTGTCCGAATTAGAGAGATCATCTCCTGCTTGTCTGGTGTCGGACCGTAGGCAAAGCTCATTCCCATGCAGCCCAGGCCGAGAGCTGAGACTTCCAGATTACTTTTTCCAAGTTTACGTTTTTGCATTTTCTAAACTCCTATTCTTACTCTATCTGAACGGTGCCTTTCTCTTTCGTCAGAACCGCGTTTTCATACACATCAATTTTGTGATCCAACAAGTCCAGCGTTTTTTGCATTTCTTTCATCCTGGCTGCCAGCAACTCGCGCTGTTCTTTCAAGATTTCCTTTCTGGCTTCGATGGTCTGGTCGCCGCGCTGCACCAGTCCGACATACTCGATCAGCACTTCAACGGGAAGTCCCGCGCTCCTCATGCACTTGATGAATTCAACCCGCCTTAGATCAAGTTCGTTGTAATCTCGGATGCCGCTTTCATTTCGTTTGACTGCTTGGATGAGTCCGATGCGTTCATAATAGCGCAGCGTATCGGTGGAAATGGCATATCGTTCACTGACTTCCGCGATTTTCATAACTTCACCTCGGGAACAGTGTATCACCTGGAGTTAGCTCCAAGTCAAGGGTTTTGATGAAACTATAACGAGGGTTTAAGCCTGTTCTTGCAGTAATATTCCCACTTTTTCATTCTATATAAACCATAGACAGGCTTTTTGAAAACTCTGCAACATGCGTAAAGATGAAGAAAATAAATTCCCAAGATTTGCCTCTTGAAATTTTGAAAAACTCCCTATACGTATATCAATAGTGCGCGGGGTTTTGTATTTATCGGTTTCCAATTCAATTCATTACAGGTAAAAGACAACTTCAGGCGGCTCCAAGGACTCGTCCAACGAGTTTCTCCCAGACATCGGAGGTCTATCGAAGTGTTTGGCGGAGTCAAGGGAAGGCTCAGCGAGTTCAAGGAAACACGGAGTGAGTGCAAGGAAGCGCAGAGCAACTGCAAGGAAGCGCAGAGTAAGTGCAAGGAAGCGCGGAGCAAGTGCAAGGAAACGCAGAGTAAGTGCAAGGAAGCGTAGAGCAACTGCAAGGAAGTCCGGAGTAAGTCTAAGGAAGAGCGGAGCAAGTGCAAGGGATTACTCGGCAGCCGGAAGGGAGAATTCCCCGATGGTCAAATGTAAGACATTTGACCCTTTGCATAAGTCTGCAAAGCAAAGGCTGAATCAAAATCTCTGCCGCGAATTACACGAATTCGCACGGATTTTTAAATAAATCGCAGCATCACCCGAGAAAGCAGCGGTTACCCGCCTCGACGACTTTGCCGAGATACAGGTCAATCACATGATCCGCGAGGCGTTCGGTTTGGATACCCCACGGACGCTTAAGTGCAGCAATTCTTTGGGCACGGTTCCAGGAGGATGCAACCCCAAAAAAATAACGTGTACTTTCCAAACGCTTACCACTAACCACTAAGCAGAGCGGGAGACGGGATTCGAACCCGCGAATATCAGCTTGGAAGGCTGACGCCTTACCACTTGGCGACTCCCGCAGCGCAATGATTTTACCGTGAGCCACATCTTCGGTCAAGCAGTGATGACATGAGATTGCCACGTCGCCTGCCCTTCGGGCGGCTCCTCGCAATGACATCAATTCCTGATATGATGACCTTATGACTTCAGATGATTTCAAGGACAAAGTGATTTTGATCACCGGCGCGGGAAAAGGAAGCGGGCGCGCGCTGGTCGAAGCTTTTGCGGCGCGCGGCGCGCTTGTAGCGGCCAATGATATTTCACCGGTCAATCTCGACCCGCTGGCGGCTCAACCCAACGGAACGATCAAAACCTATGTGGAGGATATCGCCAAGAAAGTCGGCGCGCAAGCTGTCGTCAAACAAACCGAAGATGATTTTGGAAAGATCGATATTCTCATCAATCACGCCGCGGTCGAGCCGCGCGTTAATTTGCTGGATATGGATGAATGGGACTGGCATCGCGTTCTGGATGTGAATCTAACCGGCGCATTCCTGATGACTCAATCCGTGGGGCGCGTGATGAGGGAAAAAGGTTCGGGCGTAATCGTCAACTTGATTATGGCGAGGCCGCTCGATGCGGGGAGAGAAGCGGCGTATCTCGCCAGTATGCATGGATTGATTGCATTCACGCGCAGTGCAGCGGATGAACTCTTGTCGTTTGGGATTCGCGTTCATGCGGTCGGCACGGGATTGAAAGAATTTCAACGCGTCGACGCAGGTGTTCCGAACAATCTCGTAGACGCCGTGTACTATTTGTGCCGTAATGAATCGTTGAACGGACAGATTGTCAATGTGGAGGCATGATGGAAGAGTTAGTTGAATATCGCAGGCAATTGATGGATCGGTTACCCGCCGCGGCAAAAGAATTCCGCACGGCATGTCTCGCGGTGAAAGATCCGTTTGCGCCGATTGAAGATGGATGGAATGTGCATCAATTGGCCGCGCATACGCGTGACGTGGATAAGACGCTCTACGGCGCCCGCGCCCGCCGCACCATCCAGGAAGATAATCCTGAATTTCAAAGCTTCAACGGCGACGCGTATATGGCCGGGCATTATGATCCAAAGGAATCACTGCGCGTGATATTGGATGATTTGGTTTCAAGCATCGAAGAGTTGACCAAAATGTTGCGCGGCTTGTCGGGCGAAGCCTGGGCAAGAGAGTCGCATCATGCAACCCAGGGCGGCGGCCTGACGCTTCAGATGTGGGTCGAGCGCAGTCTCAAACACATCGAGGAACATTTGGCAACGGTGAAGAAGGTGCGATAGCAAATGTCATTGCGAGCCCCGCGTAGTGGGGCGTGGCAATCTCATATTTTTGTTCAAGAGATTGTTTGTAGGTTACCGAGATTGCCACACCGAGAGAACACAGTGCTTCGTCGTGGCGCTTAGCATCACTCCTCGCAATGACATCCAAAGTTAACGGTTACCAAAGCGGGAAATGAATGAATGCCGCGAGCCACATCAGGAACGGCTGATGAACTTGCAGAACGATCCATCCCATCAAAATGCCGACGATGAAACCTGCCACGATATCGGACACATAATGGACTCCCATCGCGACGCGCGCCAGCGAAACCAGCGGTGCCCAAATCCATAAGATCAACGCGAGCCAACCGGGGCCCAAACCGGCCGCGACCATCGCGATCATAAATGCGCGCGCGGCGTGACCGGATGGGAACGAATGCGGATCGGTGTTGCGATAAATGCTTCCCCACTCGCCTGCGGGCCGCCTTCGGCGAATGATGAATTTGAGAGACATCACCAGCGCGGCTAATATCGAAATGCCGATCAGTTCAATAATGGCCCATTGCTTCCAGAAGGAATTTCCAAACCACCATAAAATGATCAGCGCCGCGCCCCAAAACCACGAGTCGCCGGAATGGGCGAAGAAGATGGCGATGTCGCGCAGCGCGCCCGGCTTTTCAGCCACGCGCAATTGATCCGAAAGACGAGCATCGAGTTTGAGCAGAGAAGTTAGATTCATGGGCCTTTCAAAAAACATATCACTCTGAAACGATAAGCCTTTCGGGCTTTTATCCCAGAGTGACATGTCGAGATAAAGATTGATTCGCTATTTCTTTTTTGATTTTGCTTTTACTGCCGGTTTCTTTGCCGCAGGCTTTCTTTTTTCAACAGGCTTTTTCTTTGCCGCAGGCTTTTTGTTCGCCGCAGGCTTTTTGTTCGCAGATAGCTTTCGCGAAGCAGATTTGACCTGTTTCTCCAGGTCAGCGCGCATCATTTCCAGTTGATGAGGCTTATCCACATCCATGCACGGTTCGGCATAAGGCCAGATAATGGCGCGGCCCTTAATACCGATCTTCTTACTCACGCGCTCTACAAAATCCTGAAGCGTTGCCTGCCGCGTAAGAAGCAAATAGAGCGTATCCAGACCCATGACGCCTGCTTGAGCCACAGGATCCTTACGCCGGGTAATCAGCGCATCCCACATCTTCAGATGTTCGCTTGCCATGCGGACGTGTACGATGTTGATGTCCGCCCCACAAACCTCCATGTCCTTAAGTTTGGTATACGTTCGTTTCGAGTTGGGATAGCGCGCTTCCATCACCTCACGCGGACAGACGCCGTAATAGATGTCATCGCTGGTTTCCATGCAGGTGTTGATCAGCCAATCCACCATCTCCGCTTTGAGGGCGGGAATGTCCGAAGAGACCAGCAGGACATGTTTGTTCTTGGGATGTAATTCCAGCGATTTATTCATGCCCGCAATCAGGTTGTCCAGCATCCGGCCTTGATTGGACAGATAATAAAGCGGCTTCTTACACTTCAAGTTGCTCTTCGGCGAAAGGCCGGTCACGATGACGTTATCCACGTTTTTGGCGCCGCCTAATGCGTCGAGCGTCCATTGGATCATCGGCTTACCGGCGATGTCCACCATCGCTTTTGATTCGCCTTTTGTATAAGCATACAACGGCTCATCGGGTTGCGGGATTCCACCTGCGGTGATTACTGCATCCATAGTTATCTCCTAATATCCTCGATTTGTGTAATGACGTCAATTGATTTCCTGCAGCTGCGGCTCGTATTTGAGCTTCGCCAACAATTCAGTGTATTCGTCGCGCGTCAACGAACGCTTCTTTCCGGAGACGGCAACGAACGCGGCTTCCATCATGTTCGTCCCGAACGAACGGCCATCCAACACAGGCGTGGTGGTCATCAAATATTTGATCCCGCATTGCTTGAACAATGCCACGTCTTCGGGTGTGGTTGTGTTTGTCACGATGATCTTGCCCTGCATATCGTCAGGCAGGTGGCGCCTGATGTAAAG
Organism: Anaerolineae bacterium; assembly: GCA_003141915.1. Taxonomy (GTDB): domain Bacteria; phylum Chloroflexota; class Anaerolineae; order Anaerolineales; family Villigracilaceae; genus Fen-1038. Next base: position 32,137 of record PLNY01000361.1, read on the forward strand.
ACAGTCGCCTGCGATCACCGTGGCATCGTGATAATATTTTTCAAACTTCGGAATGCGAACATCCTGTTTTTCACCCGTCGGGTAGACCCATTCAAAGGGCAGGCGTCCAGCGATAGGCATCAAAACTGCGGCGAAATTCTTGAGCTGTTGCGCAGTATGCAACGCGATGGGAATGCCCAGCCCAAACATCAGGTCGCCAAACGTGCATTCGTATCCTGCGTTAAAAAAGCCGCTTGACATTCCCCAGCGATCCGCGCCGCTCACCACGAAAACTTTTTTGCCGCCCGCCTTGTCGATGTAATCGCCGATCTTTGAGTCAAGGAGAGCGGCGGAACGACTCTCCAGCGTATACTTTAATCCGACGCCGTCTACGATCGGTGTCTCTTTAACAAAGCGGATCATCGGCCGGACCGAATAGAGCGGATACCATTTATTGTCCACCATCAATCCCAAATCTGCGCCGCCCACTCCGAAAGCATCCACCTTGCCGTCCAGTTCCTGATACTTGCGTGCGGCGGCTTCCATGTCTCCATCGGTGCCGATGCGTTCGATGCTGACAGTTTCCCCTAATAAATTTACTTCAACGGCTTTATCTCGCTTGGATGAACCAATACTAATGCTCACGGCACGTTTCATAAAACGATCTCCTTGTTCCAAACATCGATGAATTTATTTCAGTATACACCCAACCGGATGGTCTCTCAAGATTTTGGCTTTTGGCCCCATAAAGAGAAGAGGAAGGTCGCGCCCTTACCTGCTTCGCTTTCGACCCAGACGCGCCCGCCATGCACTTCGATAATCCGCTTGACGATGGATAACCCGGCTCCCGTTCCTTCCGCTTGCGCGTCAAGTTTATTGAATAAACCAAATATGCGTTCGTGATATTCCGGCGCGATACCGATACCATTATCGCGCACAAAAAAGATTGGTTTGCCGTCTCCGCCATGTTCCCGCAATCCAATTTCGATGCGCGGTTTTGGCTGATCGCCCATAAACTTGGCGGCGTTGTCAATCAGGTTTTGAAGAACCTCGATCAGCCGCCGGCGGTCTCCATACACATTTGGCAAATCGGGTTGGACGTCAATTTGAACGCCGCGCGCTTCAATACGTCCCTGAACCAGTTCCATCGCCTCATTTACCAACGCCTCAAATGGAATAAACTCGGACGGATTCGCCAGCCGGCCAATGCGTGAAAGTTCCAGCAATTCGTTGAGCAAGATTTGCATTTTATCGCTGGCAGCCGAGATGCGTTCCATATCCTTCGTCAGATGCTGGGTATCTCCTTTTTCCGCGTCTTCACGGAGGAAGCCCAAAAATCCTTTGATGGTGATAAGCGGTGATTTAAGATCGTGTGAAACCGTGTAGGTAAAGCGCTCCAATTCTGCGTTCTTGGCTTCGAGTTCATTAATCAACACTTCACGTTCCGCCTCGGCCCATTTGCGCACCGTAATATCCCGCACCATTCCCAGCACCCGGTCTTCGCCGCTGGCAATCAGGCGCGATTCGTAATCATGGAGGCCATCTTTGCCGGGTAGTTGATACTCGAACGCATAGGTCTGATCGGTCAGCAGCGTTCTTTCGATTCCAAATAACGTTGGCGAGGAGATAAATTCGGGCATTACCTCTCGTATATTTTTTCCCAGGAATTCTTTGGGGGAAAGCGGCGGGCCGATTCCTTCTGCTTTGAAGAAATCCATGAAGACGCCGTTCTTATCCAGTTCAAAGATCATATCGGGAATGGCATTCAAGAGCGCTCGGTTACGGGCTTCGGCTTGACGGAGTTCCTCCTGAACCCTTTTCTCTTCCGTGGTATCGTAAAAAGTTGAAAGAATACAAGCCTGGTTTTCAAGCTGGATCAGCTCATAAAAAGCCAGCATATTGTGTTTATCACCATTTTGGCTGACGAAGCGACATTCCATATCTTGAATGGAACGCTTTTCCTTCAACGCTTTCACAAATTGACGCCGGTCTTCCGGATTCTTCCATAGACCAAATTCGAGCAGTGTATGGTCAATCGCTTGGCTGGGATTCAATCCACTTAGCTTCCAAAAAGACTCGTTGGCTTCCACAAAACGGCCATCCTCCAGTGTGGTAATCGAAATGGCCAGTGGACTGGCACGGAAGAACTTGCGAAAACGCTCTTCGCTCACGCGGACAGCCGTCATATAGTGTTGCAAACTATTCAAGATCAAATACATTAAGATTCCGGAAACCATAAACATGATGGTCATGCCGCGCGTAACATCGTAAATGTTGTCCATGGTGGTATGCAATAAGCCGTGTGTTTCGAGAATTGCCATACCCCAGATGGATAGTATGCTCAGTAAACTTAATCCGGCAGTTGCCTGCCATCCCAATAACAATCCGCATACTAACACGATGATCAGTTCACCCGCCACAGATGTATCGCGTACGCCTGAACCGATTAATGCCTGATATACTGTCACCAACCAGCTGCTGAGCACCAAAATGATGCTGGCCGCCTGTGTATACCCTCGATGAATGAACCAGATCAGAACAAGAATGACGAGAACGAGCGCTTCAAGGGAAATGTTGGAATTATCAAGCAGACTACTTCCTTGTATAAGATTCCCAATGATTATGCATAAAAGGAGAGCAATCCCACTCCAGGCAATGAAGTTCAACAGCTGAGCGCGGCGATTCTTTTCCGGATCGTCAAACTGCGGCGGCGTGATGAACCTGCCAATTCGTTCGAATACTTCGGCTCTCTTCATGACTACGGAGATTATAAATCAATGTTTGGCTTTAATGACTTTTTTAAGTTGACTCTTGTGCGAATATTTTGTATATTATCAAAATGACTCTTCCCACCACCATTACCGTGATCGGCGCGGGCAGCGCTTCATTTGGCGAAAACACGCTGGCCGCTTTGATGCATTCGCCAAAACTGCGCGGTTCCACGCTGCGGCTCGTGGATCGAAACGCATCCAGCCTGGATATTGTTCATCGCCTCGCGAACCGCCTCAACGTCGAGTGGGACGCGCAGATGAAGATCAGCGCGCACGCTCATCATCAAGATGCGCTGGATGGCGCGCAATTTGTTGTTTCCGCTATCGAAGTCGGTCCGCGCGAAGAACTGTGGCGCAAGGATTTTGAATTAACTCAGAAGCATGGACTTCGTCAGCCGTACGGCGAGAACGGCGGCCCCGGCGGTGTCGCACATGCGGCGCGCAATGTGCTGCCGGTACTTGAAATTGCGCACGCAATGGAACAGGCTTGCCCCGATGCTTGGTTCATCAATTTCACCAATCCAATGGTTCGCATCTGTGACCTGGTCAATCGGCATACAAAAATAAAAGCAGTCGGCTTGTGCCATCAAATTTTGATTGGCTATTGTTTTGTGGGCATGGTGCTGAGCAAAGAACTCGGAATAAAAATTCCTGATGGCATCACCGGTATGCAGGCCGATATGGTCGAGCGTGATTTACGCGCGGAAGTGGTGCATCAGACGATGCCGCTGGTGGATATCCGAGCCGCGGGCACGAATCACTTTACGTGGATTCTTTCCATTCGCGACAAGCGCACCGGCGAGGATTTATATCCGATCTTCCGCGAACGCTTCGCATCCTTTGACCCGAGCTTTGAGCCGCTGACGAGGGACGTATTCAATGCCTTTGGCTGGTTCCCCGTTCCCGGCGATACGCATTTATGCGAATATCTGCCGTGGGTTGCCGACCCGCTTACGAAGCCGTGGGATAAATACAACATTCGACTTTATGAATGGGATAAGCGAGCGGACTTGCGCGATCTTGATTTAGCTCGCCTCGATAAAATGGCAAAAGGTGAAATGACCATTGATGGCTTGCTCGATGCAGACTCCGAAGGCGCACTGGAAATGATCGAGAATATTGCGGGGAATGGAAATCATTATCACATTGCTGCCAATCTTCCCAATGTTGGGCAAATCTCGAATCTGCCAATCGGCTCGACGGTTGAAACGCCGGTCTTCGTGGATGGCGCGGGGATTCATCCAGTGCATGTCGGCGAACTGCCTGAAGGCATTGCGGAACTTTGCCGCCGCGAATTGATCGTTGCTCAACTGTGCGTGGACTCAGCCGTCGAAGGTTCGAGGGAGAAAGCCCTGCAATGTCTTTTATTCGACCCCATGATTACAGATATGGATCGAGCCAAAGCCATCCTCGATGATTATTTAACAACCTACAAAGAATACCTGCCGCAATTCTGGAAGTGAAGACCATCCAACAAGATATTGGCAGGAGAAATATGGTCAGTTTGATATTGACCAAAAAGCCCGGCGGTTTATTGCTGGGCTTTTTGTATCGTGGATGACATCGTCTGTTAATGTGTGGGATTTGGCGTCAAGCATCTAATGATAGGATGCACGTTTGGCATCCTTAGTGTAAACTAGGGGCATGACGACAGATACCGCTGAAAATATCAAGAGCGAAAAAGTCAGGTTCCCTGTTCATGGCTGGCTGGGATTGATCCTGGCCGGAATCTTCTGGTTCCTTAACTGGAGCCTGAGCGGGCCGCGTACGAACTGGGGTTTCTTTCCCATGTGGCTCGGCTATTGTTTGACCGTTGATGGATTGGTCTTTTGGCGGACGCGCACGTCTTTGCTCACACGCAGTTGGCGGAAATACATCGGGCTGTTTATGATTTCCGCACCGGTCTGGTGGCTCTTTGAAGCGCTCAACGTCCGTACACAAAATTGGGTTTATCTCGGCATCCATGGTTTCACGCCTTTGCAATATGCAATTTGGACAACGATCAGTTTCACGACGGTCATTCCCGCCGTGTTTGGAAGCGCTGAGTTCATTGCCAGTTTTGATTTCATCAAGCGCATCAAACGCGGACTTGTGATTGGCCCCGACAAACCGACAACGATCAGCTTCTTCGTGATCGGCTGGATCATGCTTATCCTGACGATGATCTGGCCGAATGTTTTCTTTCCGTTCATCTGGCTGTCTCCCTATTTCATCATTGAACCGCTTAACATCTGGCTTGGATATCGTTCGTTGGCAGGCTGGACGAAGACCGGCGATTGGCGCCCGGTCATTTCGCTCTGGCTGGGCGTGTTGATGACGGCCTTCTTCTGGGAAATGTGGAATTACTTATCCTATCCAAAATGGATCTATCATGTTCCGTGGGGCGGATGGTTCCATATCTTCGAAATGCCATTGCTTGGTTATGGTGGCTATCTGCCGTTCGCGCTTGAGTTATATGCGATCTATCATTTGGTCGTTGGAATGCTGGGAGATAAAAGGACGGATTACATTCGAGCGGCTCCGGAGACAACGAATCTCTAATCATCCGGCTTGCAGTAATATTATCCCAATAAAAGGGTTTAGCGATATATGCTTCCTGTATTCATAACCAACCATCTTGATTCATGGGTTCTATATGCGGCTTATATCATCTGGCTATTGCCGGAATTCATCGCATCGTTTACAGACAGAATGTCCTCGAATGCAAAAGTGAGTGACGGTGCTTCCCATGTGGTCATCTTCGTTTCCATTTGGCTTGAAATTTATGCGGGATACTGGTCCGCTTTTGTTGTTCGACCCCTTGCAATCCCGTGGCATCGGACTCTTCTATTTGCCGTCGGCATCTTTCTGATGCTGGCAGGCGTGGCGTTTCGCTGGTATTCCATCCGCGTGCTGGGAAAATATTTTACGCGGCAGGTCGCCATTCAACCGGGACAAACCGTCGTGGAGAACGGCCCGTATCGCTTGATCCGCCATCCATCCTATAGCGGCGCATTGCTTACCATATTTGGGTTGGGATTGGCTTTCACGAACTGGCTGAGTCTGATCGGCGTTGTGACACTTGCATTTGTCGGATATAGTTATCGCGTCTGGGTGGAGGAAAAGACTCTGGTCAATGCATTGGGCGAGCCGTATCGTCAATATATGAAACGCACCAAACGCTTCATCCCGTTTGTGTATTAGATTTCAGGAAGCAATAATTTCGTCAACCTTACTTGAATTGATATTTAAGTGGATTTGAATAATTCCTTGGAAGCATTAATAAGATGCTGCCTGCCCATCGCATTCCGCCTTCATATAAGCATCGTAATCTTGTAAGTAAAAGTTTGCCAAGATTCTGGAGCAATCTCCGAGCGCCAGAAGCAGGGTAGTAAGGAAGAAATCAGGAAGATGGTTCGGGAGTTGGAGCAGGCGGGTCTGGAAATTCCACATCCCATAGGTTCATCATCCACACTTCCTCGCTATGTCTATATGGTGTCTATATGGTGGCTATATGGTACCTATATCCTCGCTTCATTCGTCCTTCGTTCATCCTAAGCACTTCATAAGCACATGGTAAGTGCCTAACCTGGCTCTCGGCTGCAGGAGAGGCTTGTTCGCAACGGACAAACGTTTCGAGCGAAGGTCACGCTCAGCGAAGCAAGCCAGAATTATATAAAACATAATAAGGCGGAGTGATAAAGATTTTCTGGGTTTTCAGATAAATAGGCTAGATGATAATCCAGCAGATGCAAGTCCTGATACAATGGGAGAACCATGCCGACGAATATCGAAATCAAAGCCCGTGTCCGAAACTTTTTGGATTTGAAGCGGCGCGCTGAATCCCTCAGCGATTCGCCCCTTGAAGTGATTCCGCAGGACGATACGTTCTTTTTCATATCGAAGGGACGGCTGAAACTGCGCGTCCTTGCGCCTGACCGTGCCCAGTTGGTTTATTATGAACGCCCGAATCAAGATGGCCCCAAACGTTCGGATTATTTTATATTCAATACCAATGATCCCGAAAATCTAAAGACCGCGCTCAGCCTTGCGCTGGGCATCCGCGGCGTGGTCAGGAAGACGCGCTATCTTTATATGGTCGGACAAACGCGCGTGCATCTCGATGATGTGGAAGGCTTGGGCCAATTCATGGAGTTGGAAGTCGTTCTGCGCGACGATCAATCGGATGCGGAAGGCCAGGCCATTGCCAATGACTTGATGAAAAAACTCGGCATTGAACCAACGGATTTAATCGAAGGCGCCTACATGGATTTGCTGGAAAAGTAATATAGCGAGGAGAACATGATGTCCAAAGTTAAAGCCATCAATCATATCGCAGTCGTAGTGGACGATATGGAGAAATCGCTATCGTTCTGGCGCGACGCGCTCGGAATGGAGCTGCATGAACTGCGCGATGTGCCCGCTGAAAAGTCGCAGGTGGCATTTTTGCCCTTGGCTGGTCCTGAAATAGAATTGGTTAAACCCACTTCCGACGATTCGGGCATTGCCAAATATCTCGCCAAACGCGGACCGGGAATGCACCACATCTGCGTCGAAGTGGATGACATTCATGGAATGTTGGAACAATTGAAATCCAAAGGGATCCGGCTCATTAACGAGGAGCCGCGTACAGCCGCTGACGGAAAGAAATATGCGTTCGTTCACCCAGAGTCCACGAGCGGCGTATTGGTGGAGCTATATCAAATCTAATAGAAGACCCTGAAGGTTTTTCAAACATTCAGGGTCTGTGGTTTAATAGACGCCATGCTGGAAAATCTTGAGTCGATCCTCCGCGAACAATGCAACCTCGATAAATCGAGGCCGGTCATTGTCGGCGTATCAGGCGGCCCTGACAGCTTGTGCCTGATGGAGATCCTCCGGCGATCTGGTTATCATATCATTGTCGCGCATTTCAACCACAAACTGCGCGACGCGGCTGATTCAGAAGCCACTGCGGTCGAGCATACCTCAGCCCGATTAATGATCCCGTCCGTGGTGGGAAGCGCGGATGTGAGCATTTACGCGGAAGCCAACAGCTTATCGCTCGAGGAAGCCGCGCGAAATCTGCGGTATCGTTTTCTGTTTACACAGGCGCATCGGCTGAACGCGCAAGCGGTGGCTGTGGGACATACCGCAGACGATCAGGTGGAAACGATATTGATGCATTTGATTCGCGGCACGGGCTTGACGGGACTCAAGGGCATGTCGTATCGCACGATCCTTCCAACATTCGATCCGGATATTCCCATTGTCCGGCCTCTGCTGGATACCTGGCGCGAAGAAACCGTCGCCTATTGCGCCGCCAACGGCCTTCGGCCCCATTATGATCCAAGCAACGATTTGCTCAACTTCCTCCGCAACCGTTTGCGCAACATTCTGATTCCCATGCTCGAAACATACAATCCGAAATTCCGTGAAGCAGTTTGGCGCACCGCCCAATCGCTAAGCGCCGATCATGCAATACTCAACGAGGCCCTCAACGCAAACTGGAATAAGAGCCTGATTTTGCAGGATGAGGAATATGTGATTCTCGACTTGTCTTTCCTTTCCTCATGTTCAGTGGGATTACAACGCCACATCATTCGCCGCGCGGTGGAAAGCATTGCGCCCGGACAAGAAATGGTCTTCTCGGTTCTAAAGCGCGTATCCGACTTTATAGCCGATTCCACGCGCATTCGAGTTGATTTGACGAAAGGCCTGACTTTGTTCCGCGAAGGCGATGTGCTGTACGTCGCCAAGCCGAATGCGCAACTGCCGTTTGACCGCTGGCCGCAAATGCCCTCTCAACAAGATTTCATCAACGTGTCTGTGCCGGGACAAATTGATCTTTCCGGCGGCTGGAAATTTTCAGCGGAGAAGTGGCGGCTCCCCGCGCTGGCGTGGGAACAATCTTCCCGGAACGAAGATCCGTTTCAGGTCTGGTTGGACGCGGAAGGTTTGCCTGATCCATTGGAACTGCGCGTCCGGCGCGAGGGCGATATCTTCGAGCCGCTGGGCATGAAAGGCCACTCGCAAAAATTATCCGACTTTTTTACAAATGAAAAATTAGCCGTCCGCGCCAGGCCGCGCTGGCCGTTGCTATGCGCGGCGGAGCGAATTGTTTGGGTGCCGGGATTTCGCCCGGCAGAATCATTTAAATTGAAACAATCGTCCCGAAAGGTAATTTACTTTTCGATGATCCGCCCGCGCGAAGTCACTTAGTTTGTTCGCTTAATTGTCTTAGCTTCATCCCAATTTCCCGCCATTGGATTTTTGAAATTCCCAATTTTATACGAATCTGTTCCGCCTCGAGGCCGGAGCGAAAATCGCGTAACGCGCACGTCCAGCGGCACATGTCGAACGACAAGTGTTTGCCAAGCCCCGCTTCCATTCCTATATCTTCCAGCACATACTCGAGATTGCGCGGCGACCAGGGAAAGAGCTGATCCGCCGGCTGATATTGCGCAATGTATTCCCGATAAGGCAGAAGCCAATCTTCCGTCAGAAGAAGTTTGCGTTCCTTGTATCGGTTGGCGGGGCTGGGATAACGGATAAAGACTTGCGGACCGTTCGGCGCATTGAGGTCAATATGGTTAAGGCGGATTCCGAGACACTCGCTCTTTTTTATTCCAGTAATGAGCAGAAGATGAATCAACGCAAACGGACGCGCATCCGGATTTTCCGCGCGGCGATGACGGTCGGCTGCGACCAGAACTTCATTCACTTCCTCTTCGGTCAGCACCTGCGGAAGCGGGCTGATGACCGAATGCTGCACCACCTTTTCAGCCGGATCAACGACCAGGACTCCGTATTGCGTCAGCCACCGGTAAAACGATTTGACGGCAGTAATGCGGCGCGCCAATGTCTTTGGACTGCAGGGGACATCACGCTCTTTTTCCATCCATTCAAAGAATCGATTCAGATCATTAGTCGTAACCGCGCCGATGGATTTATCGGGCGGAAAGAATTTGGTCAGCAGGCGCACATCTGATGTGAAGGCCTTGACCGTGTAGGGCGAGCTTCCCTTATCGTAAAGATACGATTCCCAAGCCTTGATGGCTGGATTCAGAAGCGTGCCTGATGTTACATGAGCGGAATCTTTTGATGGCATATCGTACTGTAGACAGTTTAGCGAAAAGAAGAAAGGTTGTCAACCGTCTTTTGCATATTGCTTTTTACTCGCACAGCCTCTTCACCTTCTCGAACACTTCATCGGCGTTCACCGAATCCGAATCAATTACCACCGCATCATCGGCGGCGCGCAGAGGTGCGACCTCGCGCGTCGAATCGATTCGGTCGCGCTCGATCATTTTGGCAAGAATATCATCGTAATCGGCTTCGCCGCCGCGCGCTTTGACCTCGTCATAGCGTCGGCGGGCGCGTTGCTGTGCCGAGGCATCGAGATAGATTTTCAAATCGGCTTCGGGCAAAACAATCGTGCCGATGTCGCGTCCGACCATTACGACTTTTCCGCGCAGACCAATGCGGCGCTGCTGCCTGCTCATCGCCGTCCGCACGCCGCGATACGNNTCGACGATCACATCGCAGACGCGCCCATCATCTTTGGATGCAGGCAATACATCAATTTGGATTTTCTCGGCCAGCGCAGTGAGCGCCGCTTCGTTGAGAACATCCATGCCGCGTTGCAACGCGATCCGCGTCACGGCGCGATACATCACGCCGGTATCAAAAAAAAGATACCCCAGCGAATCAGCCAGCCGCCGCCCGAGCGTGGATTTGCCCGAGGCGGCTGGCCCGTCAATCGCAATAATGGAAGGAGGCTTATTAGTCACTATAATCATTCACTNNTGCGCGCCCAAAAGATGATCGTCTCCGCGCTTTGCGGCATCTGATGATATGCCAGCCAGTGCATCCAATCGGATAAGGCGGCGTTATCCCACAGCGACCCTTGTCTCCACACGAAAGATTCGCCGCGATACGCCGCCGCCAGCGTTGGATTGTTTTGACCCTTTGTGATGACGAACGGAGGCGAAGCGGACGCGTCTAACGCGCTGACGGTTGAGATGGAATGCCCGCGCAGCAGCCATTCGAGCGCGGGCGAATCAACGCCGACGATGGTGACCGGCTGGGCGTTGATATTATCCTTGCTCCAATCCGACATTTCATTTGCGACTCTCAAAAGCAAATCGGCTTGCGCCGGGGTTTGATCCGCCGTCCACATCTCCTGGCCCAGCGTCACGCGCATATTCCCCGCGCCGAGCATCGCGCCNNCGCGCCGAACGAATAGATTCCCACTGCCAGCGCAACTCCCCACGTCGCGCCGAACCGCGCAACGCGAACCGACCATCCCACCGCCACAAGTAAAACGCAAACCGCCAGCAGTATCAACGAACCGAATAAAAGCCAAATCCGGTCACTGGCTTGCGAAGAGGCGAGCGGCAATGTGGTGACGAATAAAAATTGAAGCCAGACGAAGAAAAGAATAAATATACTTAAT
>PLNY01000483.1 GCA_003141915.1 Anaerolineae bacterium
GAAAAAAGTAAAAAAGCGAGGCGCAAGCAAACCGACGGGCAAGGTGAGAAGGAATAATCCAATCATTAGCGGATGAACGAGATAAGCGGTTAAATGCAATAGACCGCCCAAGCGTTTATACCAGGGTATGCCGGGCTGGTTGAAAAGGTGCTTTATATTTTTTCGTGTGACTTGAATACTGCCCTTTGCCCAGCGAAATTGCTGTTTCTTAAACGCTTCCACGGAAACCGGCAATTCAGCCGGGACGATCACATCGGGGAGAAAGCCCATCTTCCAGCCGCACAATTGGGCGCGATAACTTAGATCGAGATCCTCGGTTAAAGCATCGGTTTGCCAGCCGCCCGCATCTTCAATGCANNGAACGGCGCCAGATGCCGGCGGAGCCGTTGAAATTCATAAATAGTTGATTGCGTGAGCGGGCTGTTTGTTCCACAATGAAATGCGCATCCATGGCAAGCGCCTGACCGCGGGTGAGCAGGTTGTATTCACGATTGGTGTATCCCCAACGGGTTTGGACGCAACCCAGTTTTGGATCCTGGAATAACGGTACGGTTTGTCTCAGCCAATCGGGAGAGGGGATAAAGTCCGCGTCGAAGATGGCGATGAATTCGCCCGTTGCAGTTTTAAACCCGTTCTTCAAATTACCAGCCTTGTATCCGCCGCGTTCTGTCCGGAAAACGCATTCGATATTGATGCCGCGCGCCCGATATTCCTCCACAAGGCGAGCCGAGAGCAGGGCGGTATCGTCGGTTGAATCTTCCAGCACTTGGATCTGAAGGCGGTCTGCCGGATAATCAAGCTTGGTCACCGACTGCAATAAGCGCTCGAGCAAGAACTTCTCGTTCAAGACGGGAAGCTGGACGGTCACTTTCGGCCATTCCTTGGGTTCGGATACGGATTGTTCTTTCTTCAGGCTTCGTTTCGTACGAATAAAAAGGATTGCCATTGCCATCGCATTTACACCGTAGAGGGACATAGCAATCATACAGAGTAGATATAAACTTCCTGCTATATAGCCAATCAAAAGCATAGTTTCCTTTTCGATTGTGAAAGAGAAACCTCCCTGCTTGCGTAGGGAGGCTATCATTTCTGAATATTATATCTTGTTTTTCTATTTATAGATTAAGGCGATTTGAGAATTTTCTTAGCAAGTTCTAAAGAAAATGGCGGGCTTTGAAACAAAAAAATAGAATTCTTTTTTTGTTTTCAATCTGTGTTAATCCGCGTTTATCTGTGGTTTAATTGCTTCATGCTTGTCCATTCTGCAACTCAACTTCTGACCCTCAAGGGCGGTCCGCAACGCGGACACGACCTCGGCACGCTTGGCATCATTCAAAATGGCGCGGTATTGATCCGCGATGAAAAAATCGTCGCGGCGGGTTCAACGGACGAATTGCGCGCCTCATATAAAGATGAACCCATGCTCGACGCCAGCGGATGCGTGGTCATGCCCGGCTTTGTCGATCCGCACACTCATTTGATTTGGGCGGGCGACCGCGCTAATGAATTCGAGATGAAGATGGCGGGCAAGTCCTATCTCGATATCCTCGCGGCGGGCGGGGGAATCATTTCAACGGTCAGGCAGACGCGCGCGGCCTCCTTCGAATCATTGATCGCGCAGACTCGTCCGCGTTTGCTTCGCATGTTCGCGCACGGCACGACCACCGTTGAGGCCAAGACCGGTTATGGTTTGCAAACCGCGACCGAACTTCGATTGCTCAAAGCGCTGTTGGCGCTCGAAGATGAATCCCGCATTGATCTTGCCATCACGTTCCTCGGCGCACACGCGATTGCGCCTGAATATCAAGATGATCCGCAAGGATATACCGATCATGTTTGCGATTCGATGCTCCCGACCGTTCACGATTGGTGGCAGACTCACGCACCGAATCTTTCTTTGCCTTTTGTGGATATCTTCTGCGAAGATAGAGCATTCAATCTCGATCAGTCGCGTCAAATCCTGACCAAAGCGCGGGAACTCGGATTCCCGTTGAAGATCCACTCTGACGAATTCGACAATCTCGGCGGCGCGTCGCTGGCAGTCGAGTTGGGCGCGGCGTCTGCCGATCATCTCGTCAAAACCTCGGATGCCGATATCAAAGCATTGGGCGCATCCGATACCGTTGCAGTTGCTTTGCCTTGCACTCCGTTTGGACTTGCAGAAAAAGATTACACACCTGCGCGCAAGTTGATCGAAGCGAATGCCATTCTTGCATTGGCAACGGATTGCAATCCGGGAACCGCGTGGAATGAATCGATGCAATTTGTCATTGCCTTGGCTTGCCGCGCGATGGGCTTGACTCCCGCACAAGCCATTGCCGCCTCGACGATTAACTCTGCCCACGCCATCCGCCGCGCGGATATAATTGGTTCCATCGAAGAAGGCAAGCAAGCCGATCTGCTGATCCTCGGAGTACCGGATTATCGCCATCTTGGTTATCGCTTCGGGACGAATCTCGTCCGTCAGGTTGTCAAGCGCGGACGCGTTTATTCGGTGGATGTCTGTTATTATCGAACTGCATAATAAAGGAGTTCATAATGTTCGCAAACATTGATCTCAATACCATTATTTATTTCGCCGCCATCATTGTGGCGGTAGTCGTTGTTTTCGGAATCTTGAGCTTTATCTTCAAACACCTGATCCATTGGTTTGCACGCGGATGCGGGTGCATTGTATTTCTGGTGATCGCTTATTTTGTTATCCATATTGTGTTGAAACTCTTATAGCAGTTTTTGTTTAAATAAAGCGGGACAAGCTAACAGCTTGTCCCGCTTTGATTTTGTGCGGCTTCGACAAAATTTATCGGAGCTGGGCAACCGCATTTGGAATGGAAATTAATTTCGCTTGCTTCATATATGAAAAGGGAATAGAATAGGCGTATGAATCCTACGACTGGCCCATTGCTCATCGTCGAAGATGTTCCCAATATTCTTGACTTCCTCGAAGTGACTCTTAAATTCAAAGGCTATGAAGTCATGAAAGCGCGGAATGGACAGGAAGCGCTGGATGAAATTCAAAAGAAACGTCCAGCCCTCATTATCACCGATATTCTCATGCCCAAGATGGATGGATTCAGTCTGGTCTATCATCTGCGAAAAGATCCGGCAACGAGGGAGATTCCCGTAGTCTTTCTATCTGCCACGTACGTCGCGCCGGAAGATAAAGTGTTTGCAATGACGATTGGTGCAACACGTTTCATCGAAAAGCCCATCGACACCGAAGAATTTTTGTTGACCATTGCCGAGCTGTTGACGCAAGAATCGTTGCCTCCGCCTCCGCCCTTAAAAGAGCGTGAGTTCTTTGAAGGATATCGCAAGCGACTGGAGATGAAGCTTCGGCAGAAGAAATCACAGATTACCCGCGCCGAAGGTTTGCTTGAAAGTTTGCCTCCCGAACAAAAGTCGGGCTTCGTTGCGCTGCGCCAGCAAGCCGTCAGTGACCGCGACGAGATCCAAACTGAGCTTGACTTCATCAAAGACTTTCTGGAAAAGAATAATTCTTCCTCTATATGAAATCTCCAACCCTCAACGAAATAGAAAATTTGGCGCGCCAAGCGGGAGACATCCTGCGCGCTGGTTATGACCAGGAACATCAGGTCGCTTACAAAGGCGCGATTGATCTGGTCACTGAAGTGGACCACGCCTCTGAAGATTTTCTGCTGACGGAAATCAATGGACATTGGCCGGGTAGTCATATCATTGCTGAAGAAAGCGGCATTACCCGCGGCGATAATGATCACACCTGGTACATTGATCCGCTCGATGGCACGGTCAATTATGCTCACGACATTCCCATCTTTTGTGTTTCCATTGGTTATGCTCAGGACGGGATAATGAAACTGGGTGTCGTTTACGATCCGATGCGCGATGATATGTTCACCGCTGAACGCGGCAAAGGCGCACGGCTTAACGGAAAAGTTCTGCACACATCCAACGCAATGGAACTGCAGAAGAGTCTGATGGTGACTGGCTTTCCCTATGATGCCTGGAACACAGAGCACGATAACTTTGACAACTTCATTCGCTTCGGAAAGCTGACTCAAGGCGTACGCCGCTTCGGGTCCGCGGCGCTGGACGCGTGTTATGTCGGAGCTGGCCGCTTCGATGGCTTTTGGGAATTGTCCCTCAAGCCGTGGGATGTTGCCGCAGGCGGCTTGGTCGCTGAAGAAGGAGGCGCTGTTGTGACAAATATCAATGGCGGCAAAGATTACCTGTCTCAGCCGCAGTCCATTGTTGCGGCCGCGCCCGGTATCCACGCTAAAATATTGGAAGAATTGCATACTGCCAAAACTTAACTTCATCCAGTTGAAGAACTGAAAAGTACAGCACAATTGTAATTAAGTGGGAAAATATTCAGGCTATACTTCATAGCCGATGAGCGCACCTGAGATTCTTATTAGTAAAACCAAGATCATCGTTCCCAAACGGCGCGTGGAACTGCTCACGCGTCAGCGGCTGTTGGACGCGCTCTACGAAATCCTTGACCGCAAGCTGGTCATGGTTTCGGCGCCAGCGGGTTATGGTAAGACATCCCTTTTGATTGACTTGACACATCATAGCGATCTGCCTTTTTGCTGGCTGGCTCTTGATTCATTGGAGCGTGAACCCCAAAGGTTTATCGCCTATTTCATCGCTGCAATCGCTGAACACTTCCCCAAGTTCGGAAATCGTTCCCGCTCCGCGCTTAACACTTTGACCAGTTTGGACGAGGGAATGGAATCCGTTTTGGTCACACTGATTAATGAAATCTACGATGAAATTCACGAGCACTTTGTACTTGTGCTGGATGATTTTCATTTGGTGGACGATATTGAACCCATCATCTATTTCGTCAACCGCTTTACGCAGTTGGCCGATGAAAACTGTCATCTTATCCTTTCATCCCGCTCCCTGCCCAACTTGCCTGATTTGACTTTGTTAGTTGCCCGCGAGCAAGTGGGGGGATTAAGTTTTTCAGATCTTTCTTTTCGCTCGGAAGAGATACAGGCTCTGTTGGCGCAAAATCAACAAATCCATCTTTCTGATGCGGATGCCCGCAAACTGGTCGAGAAAACAGAAGGCTGGGTGACTGGATTGCAGTTTACCGATCTAAATCTTGTTCAAGGCGGGAAAGTGACATACACTTCGCCATCCACTGCGGTGGGTATCGATGTCTTTGATTATTTAGGCCGGCAGGTTCTGGAGCGCCAGCCCGAATGGCTTCAGCTTTTCCTGCTCAGAAGTTCTTTGATAGAAGAGTTTGATGCGGCGCTTTGTGAGGCCGTGCTTGCTCCATTCCATTCTGCCCATCAGGATTGGGCCAAGTTGATGGATTTGGTCGTTCAAAAAAACTTATTTGCACTGCCTGTCGGTGCGAACGGGCAATGGCTACGTTATCATCATCTTTTCCGCGATTTTCTGCAGGAGCGCTTCCGCATTGAACGACCTGAAGAGGCCTCGGCGATTCTACAACGCTTGGCACAATACCATGAGGCGCATGGCAGCTGGGAAAAAGCTTATCAACTTTACAAGCAGTTAGGCGACTTTGATGCGCTGGTCAATTTGATTGAGCGCGCCGGTATTTACATGTATCAAAATGCAAAGCTGACTTTGGATTCCTGGCTCAAAGACGTTCCGCCCTCTTTGCTTCAAAAACGACCTGGATTACTCTCTTTACGCGGGGCAATTGAAACAGCAAAGAGTAACGTCCCCGATGGAATCGATCTACTCAACAGCGCTATAAAAATATTTCGCGGAGAGAACAACACTGCCGATTTAAGTTTGGCTTTGGTACGGCGTGGAAACGCATATAGAATCTTGGGGAATTATAAGGACGCTTTTTACGATGCTAATCAAGCGATTGAATTAACCAGTGCAGATGATAATTTGCAATGGATTTATGCGGATGCGTTGCGTATAAAAGGCCTTGGTTTATTTCAACAAGGACATACCGTTCAAGCTTCTAAGTATCTTGAACGTGCCCTGGATATATACATTCGCCTTAACGATGTTCCTTCCATCCCGATTTTATTGATGGAAACTGGAGGGATGTATTCTGAAACCGGGGAATTTTTGAAAGGGCAGAATTCATATCAAAAAGCGCTTGAGATGTGGCGCCAAACTGGCAATCTTATCGGGCAGGCGGATGTGCTTAACAATCTGGGTGTTTTATATCATAAGCATGGAGATTATGAACGAGCTGGGCAGATTCTAGAACAGGGCTTGCTTTGTGCTAGGGAGGGCGGTCATAAACATGGAGAAGCATTGATCTTGACGAGTCTGGGTGATTTATACGCTGAGCTAGAAGACTTTGAAATCGCGGAAGATAACTACAATCAGGCTAAAGGCCTGACCCAACAACTTGGCGCACAATTCTTAATCGATTATTTGGCTCTTGCTGAATTCAATTTGGCCTTGTTAAGAAAGGATCGGTCGCGAGCAAAAATTTTATCAGATCAATGCTCTAGTCTAATAAAGGCCGAAAACTCAAACTATGAATATGGCCTTTGTCAGCTCCTGCGCGGCAGATTATCCCTCTTGGATGAGAAGCCTCAACAGGCTGTGGATGAACTAACGAAAGCGAAGGAATCTTTTAATCGAGATGGCAGACAAGCAGAAATAATTTTGAGCCATGTGTGGATGGCGGCGGCTCAATATTATGTTGGGAATCAAACCGCTGCGTTGGAAGAAATAGACAATGTGCTTGCAGGTTCTAATCAAGTTAAGCATCTTATGGTCATTGCTGTGAGGCAGGCGCGTAAATGGCTGGAAGATTTGTGCAATGATCCTCAGATAAGGAGAAATCTTCGTGAGCTGTTTAAAAATGCGGATTCTTTGGATGCCCAGCTGCCGCGAATACGACGTCAACTGCATCGATTATCGAGGGTAGTCGAGGTTCCAACGCCTCAATTTTTCATCCGTGCTTTTGGACAAAGCAACGTTATGGTTAATGGCAAAACAGTCACTATAAAAGATTGGCAGACACAGTCTGTTCGTGAATTGTTCTTTTACTTCCTTTCTCTAAAACGGCCGGTGACCAAGGAGCAAATTCAAGAGGCTCTTTGGGCGGATATCAATGAGCCCGAAAGATCGAGTCTGCGTTTTAAGAACGAGATTTATCGGCTGAGACGCGCTTTGGGGCAGGATGTAATTCTTTTCAAGGACAACCGTTATCAATTCAATCCTGCTGTTGATCACGAATATGATGTGGAGGCTTTTGAATCCTTTGTCGCCAAGGCCAAATCTTTGTCCGAACCTGCTGAGCAAATCAGTCTCTATCAAAAAGCGATAGACTTGGTTCGCGGACATTATCTTGAAGATATTGGTGCTACATGGGTCTGGCCCGAACGGGAAAGGCTGAATCAAGCTTATCTTTGGGCTTCACTTGTACTGGCAGAACTTTATATGAAGGAAGGGCAAACGACCCAGGCGCTGAAAATTTGTGAGAATGCTTTGGATTACGACTCGACATTTGAAGCGATGTACCGTTTGAAGATGCAAGTATATCGTCGCCTTGGGGATCGAGGATCGGTGATTCATACTTATCAAACCTGCAAGCAGGTGATGCGAAACATTTATAATTTACCGCCGTCCGAAGAAACGCAAAGGCTTTATCAAGAACTAACCGCCTGAGAACAGAATAATATTTCGATTAAAAAAACAGCCGACTCAGGCTGTTTTTTTAATCTTTTGAAGCCTGTTTTGAAGCCTGGGAAGGTGTATCTTAGCATCATCAAACAAAAGGAGAAGATTCCATGAAAAGCAAAATCGTCCGCGTTGCACTTTTCACCAGCAAAATCAACCGACAGCACATCCAACTAGCCTTTGCCATTCTCGCTCTTGCAATGCTCGTACTGGGTATTGGCGCTCCAACAAGTGGCGGCATTGCTGGACCTCATTAAGAAAGAAATGGTCCTTCTCTTTGCCGTTCTTGCCGGACTTTTGGCGGGCTCAGGCTGGGCACATTGGCATAAACAAGCTTACGCGGCGCCGGGGTTGCAAGCCGCTTGGCTGGCAGTCATCGCTTTCCTGCCACAGTTGCTGATCGCTTATTTGCCGGCTACTCGTCAATTGCTTAGTGATGGGTTTGCGTCGGTGAGTTTGGTGGTTTCGCTAACTTTGTTCTTGATCTTTGCCTGGTCTAATCGTCATCTGCCCGGTATGCCAATTCTCATCATCGGCTTACTACTAAACTTTGTAGTAATCGTTGCCAATGGCGGATGGATGCCTATTAGTCTTCAAACAGCTAACCTTTTGACAGGTAAAAATGTCTTACAATTTATGGGCCTCGGGAGCAGGTTTGGAGAAAAGGATATTCTTCTGCTGGCGCAAAACATACACTTTGAGTTCCTGGCAGATCGCTTTCTCTTCCCAGCATGGTTTCCATACAAAACCGCGTTTAGTTTGGGAGATATTTTAATAAGTATGGGTGCGTTTTGGTTACTTGCAAAGCCCGATGCCAAATTACTTTCGCTAAGTAAAGAAGGTATTGCCGTATGATTACATCCACAATGTTTAATGAAAACCTGCATTACAAATCTGATTTGCAGCAGGAGTCCCATAGCGGATTAAATAGCGTGTTCGCTGCAGCAGTTGTAAATCGGAGTTTTCGCGAAGCACTCCTCCGAAATCCGGAAGCCGCACTTGACCAGGGATATTTGGGGAAGGGATTTTCATTGAGCCAGAAAGAAACCTCTCTGATTTTATCCCTCAATGCGACTTCGCTGGCCGATTTAGCGAGGCAGATTATTTCGATTTCGGAAAAATAGCCCTGATTTCATAAATGACGCCAGCCCTTCGTCCCCAGCGAACTGGCGCTCGTCAGGATGACGCGGCGGAGCAGGGGGCGCGGTAAGGAGGGGACTACTGCGCCCCGCGTCCGCGTTTGGAGAATGTGATGAGCTTACTTATAGAAAATAGGCCTAATGCTTCAGTACAATTAGGCGCAATCTTTGAAGCCTTCCCCGACCTGCTCTTCGATTTGGATAGCGGGGGAAGAATCTTGGACTATAGGGGAAGTGAACTTACACTCTTAAATTTATCTCCGAAGGCTCTTCTTAACCGACACATTCAGGATATCCTACCCCTTGAAATAGGGGAAGAATTTCAGAAAGCGGTTGAACAGGCCAGCTTTAATCAAAAGACTGTATCCCTGAATTATTCAATCGATTTTGGGAATAGCGTTCGCTGGTTCGAGACCCGGCTTGTTCCTTCTTCTCCGTCCAGAGTCGTCGCCATTGTGCGAGATGTGACAAAATATAAGCAAGCGGAAGAAAAGATTCAGAGACAGTTGAAACATCTTTCTTCATTGCATGCCATTGACACGCTGATTTCATCAAGCTTTGACCTTAATCTTACGCTCTCGATCCTGTTGAGTCATGTTTCTGCGCAATTGAATGTGGACGCCGCCGCCATCTTGCTGTTCAATCGTGAGAGCAGTTTTTTTGAATTTGCAACTGGTATCGGTTTTCGTACGGAAGCTTTGCGAAGTACTCACTTGCACCTTGGGGAAGGCTACGCCGGCCTTGCCGCTTTGCAGAGAAAAACCATCTATATCCATGACCTCCAACATCGGAAAACGGATTTTTTGCGATTCCCCGCTTTTAATAAAGAGTCTTTTGTTTCGTATTTTGGTATCCCCCTCATTGCAAAAGGACAGATATGCGGTGTGTTGGAAATCTTCCATAGAACATTGCTTGACCCCGATCCTGATTGGTTGAGTTTTATGGAGACGCTCGCCGGACAGGCCGCCATAGCGATTGAAAACGCCACGTTATTTCGAGAACTACAGCGTTCAAATATCGAGTTAACACAAGCGTATGATGCCACCATTGGTGGCTGGTCGCGTGCTCTTGAACTGCGCGATCGGGAGACTGAAGGACATACACAACGAGTTACCAAAGCTACGCTTCAACTCGCGCGCCGAATGAATTTCAGCGAAGCAGAATTGATCCACGTCCGGCGCGGCGCGATCCTGCACGATATTGGAAAAATGGCCATTCCAGACAGCGTCCTGCTTAAAAACACTGCTTTGACCGATTCAGAAAGAGAGATCATACAACAGCATCCGCGTTATGCTTACGATATGCTTTCGCCGATTCCTTATCTGCGCCAGGCTTTGGATATTCCCTTTTATCATCATGAGAAATGGGATGGCACCGGATATCCGGATGGGCTCAAGGGAGAGCAAATTCCCCTGTCTGCGCGCTTATTCTCGATTGTAGATGTTTTCGATGCCGTCACTTCCGATCGTCCTTATCGTCAGGCTTGGTCCAGAGAGAAAGCATTGAATTACGTACGCGATCAAAGCGGGAAACATTTTGATCCCAATGTAGTAGTGGAATTCATGAAAATAGTAGATGAGGAAATACCGGATATTCCGTGCTCGTAAACAAAGCCGCCCAACTTTCAGCGGCCATAAAGTGTGAGCGCGGCCCACAGGGTGCTTCGCGAAGGGGCTCGAATATCATCCCTTTAGGGGGCTCGCAAGCAAACAAAAACCGCTAAACTCATAGCGGCAAAGATGTGAGCGCGGAGAGGCTCGAACTCTCAACCAATGGCTTAAAAGGCCACTGCTCTACCATTGAGCTACGCGCCCATTTTCCTGAACAATAAAGCGGATTGCATTCTATCATGGGCAAGTCGCATCGTCAACGTAATAGATTGGGAATTCACTGCATCGAAGAAATGCGGAGGCAAAATGATCGAAGTAAATTATGTAAAGGAAGAAACTTTCCAAAATGAGGTGTTGAACGCGGATCAACCCGTTCTCGTTGATTTCACCGCGGGATGGTGCCAGCCCTGTAAAATGATTGAACCCATTGTGAAGCAATTGGCGCAGGATTGGGATGGCAAAGTCAAAGTCGTCAAACTGGATGCCGACGAGAATCCAAACATCCTGATGCAGTACGGCGTATTGGGCATTCCTACGCTCATGCTTTTCAAAGCAGGCGAGGTCAAAGAACGGGTGACAGGCTACCAGCCAAAAGAAAAACTGTTGACGAAACTTAATCCGCATCTCTAGAATCAAAAAACGGGTCCACGCCTGACCCGTTTTTTGATTCCGTTCAACGAATCGATTCTCGCAACTGCTTTTCCAGTTTTCCCAATTCCACTCTGGATGTCATATCCAAACTAATCGGCGTGACAGAAACCATATGCTTTTTGCGAATGACATATACATCGCTGTCTTCAACTTCACCGTCTATAATCGCTGCGTCCACATAAGATACTATTCCCGGCTCGCTCCACGAACTTCGATTGGGCGGCGTTGGATCATAATATCGTTGACGCGCCAGCCGCGTCACCTGCCATCCCGTTTTTGTTGTAGCATCCGAAGGAATATTTACATTTAATAAATGGATGTCATCCGGCATTTTTTGTTGAAGCACAATATTTGCAAAGCGTGCGGTGAAATACGCCGCCGAAGAAAAATCCAATTCTTCTGAGTAGGAAAAATGATATTGCGGATCGGCCTGAAGCGAAACTGCAAGCGAGCGAAAGCCAAGTGAAGCGCCTTCCATGACCGCGCCAACCGTGCCGGAAATTGTAATCCCAAGCCCAACGTTTTCGCCATAATTGATTCCTGAAACGATCAAGTCTGGTTTCGCAGGCATGATTTCCAACACGGCATGGAGCACGGCTTGTGCAGGTGTTCCGTCTACGGCGTAGACATTCCACTCGTTACCGTTGATTTCTAATTTCTCTTCATGGATGATTCCGCTGGATGTGCTTGGCAGACTGCGGCCTGCGCCGGAGGATTGTTCCCTCGGGGCCGCGACCGTTACGTATCCGAGTGAGGCGAGCGCACGCGCCGCGGCCCATAGCCCGGGCGAACGAATCCCATCGTCATTGGTTAACAAAATTTGAGGCTTCTTCATGGTCCGCAAAAAAAAGAAGCGGGATGTCCCGCTTCGGCAACATGGCGCTCCTGGCGCGATTCGAACGCGCGACCTTNNAGTTCCGTTATTTGCTTTCTGATATTTACTGAATAAGATAGACGCAATAATCGTAATCAAAGGAGAAACTAAAATGACTTTCTATGCTTATCCCTTCCCTCATCGGTTGGCTCGCCGCTGGATGGCCGCTGAAGATCACTCCCAGAGCGCGCGTTTCCTGGCCGCGAATATCCGTGACGAGGAAGATGCGTTTGTCCTGACCGCGTTTGTTCCGGGCCTGAAGGCCGATGATTTGAGCATTCAAGTGCTGGACGATGTGCTTCGAATGGAGGGCGAGTTCCCTGCGGATGAGAGCGAATATCTCTTGCAGGAACTGCCAAACGGTTCTTTCCGCCGCGAACTCCGACTGCCCTCTGCAATCGATTCAGAAAAAGTCGAGGCCAAGATCGCGGATGGCATTCTGACTTTACGCCTGCCCAAAGCGGAATCTGCCAGACCCAGGAAAATCAAGATCGCATCCAAATAAATTGACGTTTATTTATTAAGCAGACATCCCGCCAACTGGCGGGATGTCTGCTTTGAGTGGAAAGTGCAAGGTATAATTCAGATAATCTCTTATGTGGAGCAAACTTGTGCGCGCAAAATTTATTCTTCTCGTTCTAATGATTGCAACCCTGCTGAGCGCATGCGGATCAGGTACAGCGGCGGCGGGCACACCCAGCCCTGCGCCGACCTCGACATCCACACCTCGCCCGGTTCAATCGCCGACTCCGGTTATTCCGCTTGCGATTCTGATCGTCCCAGCCAATATGGATCAAGCAACTTCCAACTTGTATCAGAAGACTGTCTATGACCTGACTCAACAATCAGGAATGCACTTTCAAGTACTGAATGCACTTACGCCAAAAGATTTACCGCCGGGCGTCAAGGTTGTGATGGCATTACCGCCGGATCCGGGAATTGCCGCGCTGGCCGCGGCCGCGCCGCACGCGCAGTTTCTCGCGGTCGATATTCCCAACATTACAGCGGGAGGCAACATCAGCGTTTTGGCGGCGAATACTTCAGTGGATATTCCGGCTTTCCTGGCCGGATACACCGCCGCCATGATTACCAACGATTATCAAATCGGAATGATTCTTCCTCAGGGTAACTCCGATGCCCAAAAAGCAATGACGGCCTTCAAGAATGGCATGATATTTTATTGCGGTCTGTGTCGTCCGTTTTTATATCCGAACTTTTGCATTACCAATGTTCTGACCTATTGTTATCCGCAGTTCGTTCAGATTCCGCCCAGTGAAGATCCGAGCCGATATGGAGGTTATGCAAATTCCCTGATCAATACTTACAGCGTGAACACCATCTACGTGTACCCGGACCTGGCAGTCAAGTCGTTGATGGATTACCTTGGAACAACGGGTGTTGACCTGATCGGTTTGTCCACGCCCAAACCGGCGCCGGGCGGGTGGGTGATGACGATTCGCTCGGATGAAATCAAAGCGATTCAAAACGCGTGGCCGGATTTGGTCGCCGGAAAAGGAGGCGAGAGCGTTCCGTCTCCGCTCGGCATTTGGGATATTAATCCGACCAATCTCAGCCCGGGCAGACAGCGCCTCGTGCAACAAACGCTGGATGATTTAACAGCAGGCCGGATCTCAACCGGCGCCGGTCAGTAAACTTTTATTTTGGAAACATCCTTCTGGCGCTGACGGCGATGATTCAAAAAATCGGCTATACTATTGATACAACCAAGGAGGCTCTATGAACCTGACTTGCTCGTATTGTCAAACGCCCTTTACATTAGGCATGGCGGAAAAGGTGGCGGCCTTACAGAAAATGCAGGTGGAAAACCTGCATCAATATGATGCGCACTGTCCGAGTTGTGGCCGGGCAAATGGTGTCTCGCGTGAACAATTGGAAATGTTCACGCCCGGCTGGCAGGAGGCGATCAAGG
>PLNY01000002.1 GCA_003141915.1 Anaerolineae bacterium
GCCGTCAATGCCGGGGTCGAGGCGGTCGCGCCGTTCGTCCACCGTTACGAACCAGCCGCCCACCTCGGCCTTGACCAGCGCAAGGCACTGGCGCACGTCCTCACCAGTCCTGACCGTTTCACCGGCTTTCGCGGTCTCGCTGGTTCCGGCAAAAGCACGGCCTTGGTGGAACTGGCGGGCATTGTCCGCCGTGAGGGTTTTAAGCCGCTCTTTTGCGCGCCGACAGCCTCCGCTGCCGACACGCTTCGCAAGGACGGCATGGATGCCATGACGCTCCAAAGACTGCATGGCAGCTTGGCGGCAGGCGGCAAACTTTCCCCAGGTGTCGTGATTGTCCTCGATGAAGCTGGGGCGGTCGGCCTCGATGACATGGTGAAACTGTTTGAACTCGCCCGCCGCGATAATTGCCGGGTAATTCTGTCCGGCGACACCGGCCAGCATACGAGCGTTCCGCGCGGCGATGCACTCCGCATCATCGAGCAGTATTCGTCCTACCGTTTTGGCGAGCTGACGACCATTCGCCGCCAGAAACCCGCAGCGTTCCGGCAGGTGGTTGAACTTGCCGCCGCCAAGCAAACCGACAAGGCATTTGCCAAGCTCGTCGAGCTTGGCGCGGTCAGCGAAATAGCAAATGATGGCGGACAGCTTTACCAACGCGCCGCCGATGCGTATGTGTCGGCAACCAAGCAGGGCAAATCCGCGCTGCTCGTCTCGCCGACGTGGGCGGAAATTGATGCCGTCACAGAAAAGGTGCGCGAGACGCTAAAGGCCGGTGGCGTAATCAGTCCGCAGGATGAATCCGTCGCCGTCTTTGATTCGCTGTCGTGGACGGTTGCCCAAAAGAAAAGCACCCGCGAATTTGAACCCGGCCAGCGTCTGCGTTTCGTTCGGCATACCAGAAAATTTGAGCGTGGTGAAACGGTGGAAGTGGTCGCCACGATGGAAACCGGCCTGCGTGTCCGTCGTCCTGACGGCACGGAAGTGGATTTCATCCCCGCCAGCGCCGCCGCATCTTTCGACGTGGGTGAGTCCCGCGAATTGAAAGTGGCCGCTGGCGACTGGCTGTTATTGCAGGCCAACCACGGCAAAGAGTTTATCAACGGCGAACGGGTGCAGGTGAAAACAATTCAGGATCGCCGCATTGCGCTCGCCGATGGTCGCACTATTCCCGCCGCTTTCAACACCTTCACGCATGGCTACGCGGTCACGTCGCACTCGTCGCAAGGCAAAACCGTGGATGAGGTGCTCCTGGTCGCGTCTTCAAAATCCTTTCCCGCCGTCAACCGGGAACAATTTTACGTTTCGATTTCGCGTGGCCGCGAGCGCGTCCAGATTTTTACCGATGATTCGGAATTGCTTGCCCGCCGCGTCACCGATTCGCACGAACGCAAGGCCGCTGTCGAGTTGCAGGCGTTGCGCGATGACCTGGCCAAGCTCGGCTTCAACCGCACAGAGCAGGAAAAAACCTCGCCGCCGCCGTCAACCGTTGCCCGCCAGCATCGTCCGGCGCGACATTTCCGAGTCACCCGGCTGTCGCCCGTTCAAAAGCTCGCGCAAGTCGTCGAGGACGTGCGCCGCTGGCTTGGCCTCGAACGCACGGCAACCGTCGCCAAGGAGCAGGCCGCTAAAGAAGAAACAACCGAGGCCATGAAACCGGCTGAAAACATTTCACCTGCGGTAAAAGAAACGCCACGGATGCGCCCGAACATCAAACTAAACGTGCCGCCGCCCCGCCGCTCGCGTGGCATCGGCATCTAACCATCAACTCCAAAACATCATGTCCACGTTCCTGCAAGATAAATGTTACGAAACCGCCAACACCTATGCGGCCTACATTGAGTTCCAATTCGACGAACATCATCGCCGCGCCTTCAACGCCAGCCAGTTGATTGAATTTTCACTTGAACCAAACGCCGATGCCGACGCTGACAAAAATGAACCACCGCAAAAAATAACGCTCGTGTTTTCAACCGCCGATGTCGTCATTCTTGGCTGGCGGCTCGGCCTTATCGCCAACTACCTGCGAGGGAACACACTTGCTGCCGTTTGTATTCTGCCAAAACGCTATGCCGAACTTGAACGCAACGCGATTTATGTTTCGTCCATTAAAATCACCAAGCTGGCTGACAAAAGTTAATTGTAAAACGGCGATTTAATATAGAAGTAAAGGAAAAATTAGAACGACTTGACTATTGTCAACGTGATAAGATTGCCTTGCGGATGATCCATAGCGGAAAATTCGTAAGCGTAACGCAGTGAACCGCTCAATCCCCACTTTTCAGAATTTGCTCTGATTTCTGGACCGATGCCTGCCACATGAATCTTCTCATTTTTCCATGTTGGCCCGTTGAATGTTGGCCCTTCGGTATCGGTGACTTGCTGTTGATAGTATCCTGTGACACCAATATCTAGGCACTTAACAACTGTTTTACTGACAGCCCATTCAAGAGTGTAAACATCGCCGAGTGTCGTGTCCTCGGATGCGATGCCCAATGGATGTGCAGGTGACACAGGGACGACCACCAATGAGTTATATTGCGCCGTGTTAATGTCGTAGTGATTCAGCAACGAAATCGCCCATGTTTTTTCTGAATCAGGATACCATGTAATTCCGAGCATAAACGAGTGCGTCCAATAGCCTTGACCAAGATTGTAATTTATCTCGTTATTTTTGTTGTATTCACCAGTCGGAGCCCAAAACGAATAGCCGGTGCTGAAATCAATCTGATTCAGATGCCATGACAATAAAACTGGTTGCACTTCAATGTCAGACAACCCAAATTGGCTGACTGTAACCGACCTTGGTGGTGATCCGGGTGGAAGTCCCGGAAAGGTTCCACTGCCCGGTGCAAGTGGCGAACCGGCGGAAGCATTATGCGTGAGTTGCATATATTCTATTGGCACTCTTACAGCCATACCGAAATTGGCGTCTAAAATTTTCCAATCACTCATCCAAGTTAAACTTGGTGTTTGCATATAATTAAATCCAGACAGCACATTCAACTGTCCTCCAAAGCCAGGCGTATGATCATAAAAGTAAAATGAGTTTTCGTCCTTGAAAGTAAATCCTGACGATGGCAGTGAGCCACATTTGATGCCTTCACTTCCGGCGGGATAATGTTGCGCGCGAAGTTGAAAAACCGTGGTGGATAAAATACTAATTATTAAAAGGCATCGCATCGAACTAATTGTAATTTTCATTTTTAGTTGGCTCGTTATTTAATCTGTTAAGTTGAGACGAAAAATAAGGTCGTTAAAATCGTCGTCCGCCACTCCATCATTACACAAATAACGCCTGCCGTTGACAATATCTTCAACTATCATTGCGGCTCCATTATGCCAAGAATGAACAACTCCGTCGCCAGTGTCCCATACATTCTTTATTTGCAATTCACCCCTTTTTGTGGCGATTTTTATTTGAACCGTCTTGGGTGCTGTGTCATACCAAAGTATAATTGATTTATTTATAGTTTGATTATTTACAATGAATCCGCCATCAGTTGTTAAGCAGACTCCTTGACGCCAATCGCCATTTGCGCCCTCAAAAGTTATTTCTAACTTCTGGCCATCCTGCATAGGTAATCGGTCAACCATTTGAATTGTTTTATTATTAAAAACAACTGGTTTGCCCTTTGACTTCAAGAAAAGTTCTTCAAATGATGGCATATTAGTTAGTTTCCTTAGTTTCCTGTTTGCCGAAATGGGTCAACTGCGGCGTGTTCATCTGGCCATACTGGCTGAACATCAAATAAGCCGCCATTTCGTTGCGCTGGAGTATGATGAAGCTCCATGCTTTCTACATCTCCCGTTGTCGGATTTACCCGTTGAGGCGCCAGCCCCTGCTTCATGCGATCTAAATTTGCGTCACTGTAGTTTCCTGCATTGTTTTGAGCCTCATTTTTCCAATAGCGTTGGCGAACACTATCCCACGAAGGAACACTTCCTTTTGATGTTAGATTATTGATTGGATCGCCAGTTTTCCAGCCGCGCGTTGCATTTGGCCTTGTTGCGGCAGTTGGGCACGGAGTTGAACTTGGTTTTGATGTTATGGGAGCGGAACCTTTTCCGGGTGGGCGCAATCCGACCGGCGAATCTCCAAACGGAGCCTTCGCAGACGGCACACCCTCTAGTCCTGCGGACAAGACGCCTGCTGCCGTGGAAACATCTCGCGCTACTCCAGCGGCGTTTTCCCATGATGGATCAGCCGAGAATGTTCCTGAACCTTCTCCTAAATGGCCTATGGCCGCTGGCGTTGATGCCAAACCGCTGCCAAGATCAACTGCGGTGTCCACCGCCGCAGCAGCGGCGGGCGGCAACGAGTTGTTAATTATGTCCTTTGCTCGGCCTGCGCTATTGGCAACGTAACTTGCTAAATCGTCATACCAAATGAACCCGAAAGGGTCAATATAAAGCATTGGGGAATTGAGCGCATAAGCGTAAAGGTTCATGCCGCCTAGTTCTGCCAGCGGGTCGCGATTGACGAAGCGTTGAAGATTCGGGTCGTAAAACCGCCCGCCAAAATAGTAGAGTCCTGAAAGCGGGAGAAACTCCTTGGACGAAAAACGGTAGTGGTTGACATCCGCATAGCCGCCCCATTTTCCAATGGTGTTTCCGTAAGGATCGTAAAGGTATCTGGCTTCAAGCGTTTGGTATCTATCCACCAGCATTGTGACGTTTCCTAAAGCATCGCTGTGGTAATATACTGTCCCCTTGATGTCCGTCCGCGCCAGCAGTCCACCGATGCCGCCCGCATCTTGCAATGTGCCGCTCAAGTCCAACCCACGATCATAATATGCCAGAGCATTGTTGTTCGTGTCCCGGTCCTGAATCACCAATTTGCCGTCGTAAAGGTAATGGACTTCGCTCGTCAGAATCCATGAACTATTCCAAGTGTAGTCGCGGGTAATGCGCCGTCTGCCTAAACCGTCATACACAAAATCAGATTTTGACTGACCTGAAATCGTTACGTTTACCAACTGGTTTTCGTCGTCATAGCTCAAACTCCGCAGTCCGTCGTTTGTCAAATTACCGTTGGCGTCGTATTGATAGGTAACGGGGGTCGGCAGTTGGGAAACATTGACTTTTGTAATGCTATTTGAAGGAAACTGCACGACTGTTGTGAACGTATTTGTGCCATTAGCAAGGGTCAATCCCGCTGTTGTTGCAAAAGTTTTGTCTCCGTAGAGAGCCGCGTTCTGGCCGTTCACGGTAACGCTTGTTACAGCTTGCGCTGTATTGCCTGCGACTGTCAGTGTGCCGGTGCGGGTTACGTTGGTTAGCTGATTGACTGAATTGGCGCTGAAATTTTGTGTCAGTGTGTTGTTCGTCCGTGCCAACAAATTCCCCGCCGCATCGTAGGCGTAACCAAACTGCTCATTCAGGCGTGTGGTGCTGCCGGATTCTTTGGCACTGGCCGTCTTCAACTGGCCGATAGGGTTGTAAGTATAGGTGACGGTGCTGTTATCATAGCGCGTTTGGCTTGTCCGCCGATTGTCTGCGTCATAAACATATTTTTCTGAATCAAGGGCGACAAGATTAGAACTTAATAACACCGTGCCTGTCAGCCTTCCCCCAATGTCATAACCATTTGTGATAGACATCCCATAGGGCAAAGTAATGGTTTTGACCAGCGGTGAGCTATAACCGCCAGAATTGTAGGTGTAGCCGAATGACCCACCAGCACCTATCAAAGAATACAGCCTATGAGCCGCATCAAAGCCATAGGCAGTGGTCATGGAATTCAGCGTCAATGTGGAGCGAAGCCGATTGTTGTAAGTGCGACTTACGGTGTCGTTCGGCCAAAGACCGCCTTCGCTTTGCAACTGTCCCGCCGGGGAATAAGTAAATACAGTTGAACCGATACCATCCACCATGTTGGTTAATCTGCCATCATTATCGTAGGAAAAAGTAATTTGAGGATTTAGTGGATAGCTGTTCGTTCTGACACGGCCAACCGAATCGCGACCAAAAGTTGTTGTGCCTTTCTCCGGCGTCCAGCGGGTTGTAATCTGGCTGTTGGCATCATAGGTCAACTTCAGAACAGAGGCCAGTGTGTTGTCCAACTTGTTTGTTAATCGGCCAAACAAATCGAATTGGAACAGCGTCTTCTGCAATTTGCCGTCCACAAGGTTTGTCAGGTTGCCGGACGAATCATATTGAAATTGTGTCACCTCGTTATTGGCGTTGGTGCGTAACAGCACACGACCAAGAACATCGTTCTGGAGACGGGTCAAGTTGGTGCGTAATCCATCAGCGACTTGGGTAAGCCCATTGGCGGAATAGACAAAACTATTCGTTCCAACACCGACAACCACATTGGTCAGCACACGGTCAATTGCGTCATAGGCTAGGCTGGTAACGACGCCACGGCTATCGGTGACTGATTGCGGGCGGTCTAAAATATCGTAGCTGTTGGAACGAATGACGCCGACTGAATTTGCCGCTACGGTGACTAACCCTTGTAAGTCGAAACTATTTGTAATGTAGGCAACTGAATCCGCTGTTCTTACCAACTGACTTATCGCATTGTAATAATTAGTTACAGTGTATCCATCTGGATACTGCACGCTAGTCAATCTCCCGGCCAAATCGTAATTGTAATAGGTATAGTATCCCATTGGGTCACGAGACCAGTTTAACGCGCCACAGGTGCAATAAGAGGCGAGCGTAACTTCCTGATTGGCGTTCGTGATGGCTACAAGGTGTTGAAGCGGGTCATACCCATAATATGTCCAGTTGCCAAGCTTGTCACATGAAGCAGTCAAATCAAGTCTGTTATATACATTGGAAACATATCCTTCTGAATCGCTTTGCAACACAAGGCGATTTAGCTTGTCCCAGGCATAAGTGGTGGTGACGCCACGTTCGTTTTGCCATGTGTAAACCAACCCATTGGTATAGGCAAAAGTGTTAGTGCGGCCAATTTCAACATCCGTGACTTTTATCAGGAATCCTGTTGAATCGTAATTGTTCGTGGTGGTCAACCCCGCCGGAGAGTGGACGCTTGAGATTCGATTATTACTATTGTAATTGATAGAAGTCACATAGCCAACTGCATTTGTCATTTTAGTTGGCAGAGGAACCGTGTAAGTGTTGATTATTTCCTGATTCCACGGATTATCTATCCATAAATTCAAATCCCATTGCCATGCCGTGTAGGTGTTCCCTGCTATAACTTTTGAAATAGTGGAATACTTATAGCTGTTTGTAGCCCCCGATTCATCAATAGAAGCTACAAGCAGATTCGCGTAGTTCATGGCCGATGTGCCTGCCGGTGGAACTAATGACCAAGCACCGCAAGTGTTTGTTGTAGATTCCGCAAAATCAATCAGGGGATGATTTGGATAAGTTGGGCCAGATAAAACATTTCCGCTACCATCGTTAAGATCATAAATAAGGCTGTATTCACTTGCAATGCAGCTATTGCTTAATACAAAAGAAATTGTATTTGTCGCGTAAATAAAGGTATTTGTTCTCGTTCTAACGACGCCATCGGCAAGCGTGTATGTGGATATATCTTTTGTAACATATCCGTCTGAATTAAATTGTTTCCAATCATATTCAGTATTGCCGGATGGTTGGCGGCGAGCGATTACGGCAACCTGCGAGTTTGTGCCTTGAAGATAATTTAGGGTCTTGCCGTAATAATCGTAAAATGTCAATTGCCCCGGCGTGGTTCCATCGGGCGAAGGTTCTTGTTCTACTGAAATAAGGTCGGTTTGACTGACATTGTTGGCATCACCAAGCCAATGTTGCATCCGGCCTTTCAAATAATCACTAGCCGTAAAATTTGTAACTGCCAGAGTTGAAAGTGCGGCGCTTTGGCGGGTGTCCCAATGAAAACTATTGCGCCAAGATGCGGCTGCATAATCATGGCTGATCTCATTTGCCCCTGCATCCAAAGTTCCCAGAGGCGTTGATTGCGGAACTACACCGCTAGGAAATTGTTCGTTGGCAACTACGGCAGACGAATTAAAGCTATAACCGTAGATATTTATACCGCCATTTGGGTCAGTGACCGTCACTGCTCGGTTTAGCGTATAAGAATCGCCGTTTAACGTCGAATCATTCGTGCCGGGAAGATCTTGGTCGTAATAACTAAAGCTAGTGGTTCCATAAGGTGTATTTAGTGCATACACGCGACCGTTTGAATCCCAACTTATCCCGCTACTATTTGTGACGGCATCCGTGATGTTGGTCAAGTTTCCAGACCCATCGTAGGCAAATGTTGCGGTTTGGTTATAGGGAGTCGTTATTGTTTGCACTAAACCTGAAATTGGAGTGCTTGAAAAATATGCAAACTTGTTAGTTTTGTTATCGTAGTCAGCNNGTAAAGTTCGTAGCTCAAGCTGGAAGAGTTTCCAATCGGATCGGTGCGCTGCGTAAGCAAGGCTTCACAATCATAGTAACCGGAAGTAGTGTTTGCTCGCCAATAAATAAGGCCGTAACGATCAACACTACCATCAGGATGAAAGATACGGAATCCGCTGGCTGCATCGTTCCAATAGATGTTGTCGTATTCGCTTGAAGTGCCGGCTGGCGGTGTGATGTTGAAATCAGGAGCTACGCCAGTCCCGCCAAATGGGTAGCCCGGAATTGAATATTGCGTTCCATCACCCACAACGCCGTAAGCTGGCTGGAGCGTCGTTTTGGTTTCTTCATCGTATGCCGAGCTTGAATTTGAACTTGAATTATAGGTCACTTGCCCGCCGGTTGGCAAATCCACCGTAGCCGTCCAAGTTGCAAAGCTATTGGTTTCGGCCACAGGAACATTGGTCGTCGTTACAACATGAGTTATGCTGTTTGTTATGTATTGCGTTAGTGTCAATGGCATACCTTGAATGTAAATGCGCGAATACCAGTTGTGCAGAAGTCCTGGGCGTGGATAGGCAAACAAGGTTCCTGTTGAATCGCGTTGTTTAATGGTGACGCGAAAAGCCATGTCCTCACCGCGCGATGTCGTGTAGCTCACTGGTTCGTCCGCAAGAAATACATTGATATATGGTTCCGTTACCCACCACGTCGGCATTCCCTTACAAGTCGGGCATTTCGCATTGGGACTGGTTGGATTTACTTTGCAGCCCTTGTCCTTGCTGTCATTGATGGTGTAAATGTAGCTGCGCCCCAATACTTGGGCGCATTCCTCATCGGAGACCAGTGGCCAAGACGCTGGCCGCTGGTATGCCGGAATGAGAAAATAGCCGCTTGCTTCGCTGTCAATGTCAGGCGCAGACATCCAATTTGGTTCGCCGAAAATCACACGGTAAGCGCCGAGATTTTGGCGGTATTCCAGCAACGCACCATAGTGATTTTGCGCCCAATGAACGATACACGGAACAGGCAAAGGCGTCCTGTCGGTGCGTTTCACCGCTACCATTCCCAAATCATATTGACGGCTCAACTGGACAAGCCGCAGCAATGAAATACCTTCTTTCGGCGATGGGTCTTCAATTAAAGCATTGATGACGGACGCGGGCTTGCCCTGCATTCGCGCGATTTCCGCCAGAACCAATGTGCCGCAGCGATAATTCAGGCTTGGATTTTGCCGCATGGTGATATAGCCCTCTTTTGCCGCCTCAATGCGACGGCGATCTTCGGGGTCGGTGATGGTGCGGTTCTGTGCAGCTTTCAACAAATCATGCAAGGTCTCGACACGGCCAAGACTTGTCAGCAATTCAAGTTGCCCCGCGAGTGCGTGGCTTGCCTCGCCATACGTTTCCGCGTTGGTGGCCGTCTTTAATTCCTGCCAAGTCGTTGACCAGTCGTTCAAGGCAGGCGTGATACGTCCGGCCTGTCGGTAGCCGGATGCAAGGGCGTTCCGCATCTGCGGCGCATATATTGAATTAGGATTGGTGGTGACGTATTGTTCCATCTGCTTTGGATCAGCGACGATGGTTTTCAATTCGTCAGGAACATTCGCAAGGTTCGCCGGTAAATTATTTTGCCAGCCTGGAACCTTTTCTTGGTTGGCGGGAAACTGGCTGGGCGTAGGCAAAGGGTTCTGGCCAGCCGTCGCCTTGACAATCAAAAGTCCTGACAGCAAAAAAAGTCCAATTGAATTTTTCATAGCTCTAATGAGTTCCATTTTTCCAAGTTGAGGGTTACGGCAGATTCAAGTTAAGTTTGGGTTCGGTCACTAGGACACCGAAATTGTCCGGCACTTTCGGATTTGTCCCGGCCATGTATTCCTGATAATTGGTCATGCCGTCGCCGTCGGGATCGGCATTAGGGTCAACTCCGATGTGGCCGAAATAGAAGATTTCCCAACCATCGGCCATGCCAGTGCCGTCTGTGTCGGCGACATTCGGGTTTGTTTTTGAAACAAGACGCTCATAAGCATCTGTAAGTCCATCTCCATCAGTATCTTGTGGTGTTCCGAGTTGCAGAAAACAGGCCGTGTTCGGCAATCCTGTAAGGGTGTAGCGGTTGCAATGATAACCCTGTCCTTGCCACGACCACGGAAAGCCTTTAGAAAGCGTCGAATTTGCAAAAACATCGTAAGCGAGTCCGTCATAACCACCTCCTATCGTGAATGTTAAATTCATGCTTCCGTTAGCTGCCGCAGTCACTACCACATTTGTAATCCAGACATTGCTGCTGGTAACGCAATCGGACACATTCGTCACATATATCAGGTTGCCGGGGCCGGAAAAAACAGGAGTATAGGGCGCGAAGGCAACGGCTGACGAGACTCCCGAAGCAATGAGGTTATCATTTGCCCAATTTGCGGGATTCATCCAATAGGGAAACTTTTGCCCGTTGAAGTAATTGTTAATGGTGTCCGAATCCACAACCGCATTGTAAGTGCGTAGGTCATCAAACATACCGTGGGCTTGTAAAACGCCGTTGCTGTCGCTGCCAAGAAAAAAACCATTCGTGAGAACATCCTGTGAAGGCCAGACGGTCAGGCCGGTCGGATCATTGGTTGCCAGCGCGCCGTCAACGTAGAGGCTGACGTTCGTGCTGGAATAAGTCAGGGCGATGAAGTGCCAGCGATTTGTCGTCCAGTCAATCGGCGTAGAAAGGGTGTAACAATTTGATGAGCTGTCGTTCGTCTGCGCGGAGAAATAAAGATTTGCCCCCACATCGTCCACATAGATGCTCCACCAGCCGTAGCTTGAATCCTGCGTGTAGCCGCCCACTTCCAGCAAGCGTCCATAGACGCCTGATCCAGAGCCGGGATAGTATGCGTCGTTGGTGCTTGCCCAATTCGGCGCAAACCAAAACATCACGCTGCCTGAATCAACCGTTAGGTTGGTCGTTCCATCCGCCTCGTAAGTGTTGTATTGAAGCCACGCCGGATCGGTGCTGTCCACCACAACCGCCGTGTCGTCACCAAGACATGACGACGAGAGATTGGTGAAAGAAATCGGGTCGAAACCGTAGGCGTTCGGCCAAGCGTTCGTGTCCTCGAAATACCAAGCCTCCAACGGCGTATAGCTCGGCCCGCTGCCGCCACCACCGCCACCCGGATCAAGTTGTGTCCACCCCTTTTGCGCCAGAAATAAAAATCCCGCAACAACGAGTGCGCGGGTTAAAGCGACGGCAAGCCATCGTGAACCACCATTCCCCTTTTTTGTTGTTTTCATAAACTCGTTAAACTTTCAACATCATTTGATTATTTTTCACAGTTGTCATGTTCGGGCGCAAGCAAAATTAAATTTTTCACGATATATGTATCGTTCATTTCGAGGGTGGAAAAGCGATGTAATATGTCGTGGCAATTTCCAAGAAAGAATGGAAGCGAATCAGTGTCTTCGGCGCGAACGTGCGCCGGGAGCGGGTTCGCAAGGGCATGACGCAGGATGAACTGGCCGAGCGCGCCGAAATCGCCACGCGAAATCTTCAAAAAATTGAAGCGGGGGAAATCAACATCCTGCTCACCACCGCGTTCAGGATTCAACTGGCATTGGGGTGTCCATGTAGGCGGTTGTTGCCAGCCGAGTGACAAAATCCCGCGATTGCTTGAAGATTTCTTCAAGCGGTTTTCGCCGGAAACGGAATGAAATTCGTTTTCAATTTTGTATCGAGGTCGTCTCATGTGATTGTGATTTTCTGGCGTGTGTGGCGATGCGGAAAATGAAATCGCTCATCTCGAAAGGCTTCTCAATGTAATCCACCGCGCCGAGTTCAAGAGCGCGCTGCCGATTTTCTTCATGCGGCTGGCCGGTGACAAAAATGATGGGCGTGTTTCTGGAGATATGCCGTCGTTTGAGTTCACGGCAGATTTCAAATCCTTTGATGTCGGGCAAATCCATATCGAGCGTGATGACATCAAATCTGGTCGCGCTCGCCAACTCAATCCCCTTCTTGCCGTTGTGCGCGGTCGTCACGTCGTAGCCTACGCGTGACAGCAGAAATACCATCATCAGTGCCACCGGCATTTCGTCTTCAACCACCAGAATTTTCAGCTTGTCGCTCATAAATTATTTCCGATTACTACCGGCATTGTCCGTAGCGTCACCGGCATGGCGTGATTTTCTAAACGCTTCCCGAAAGGAGCGCAAGCATAAATACACAGTATAATGTGTGGTCGCTTGGCGGACTTTTTGGTTTCGTGACGATAGATGCCATCCAAACCATTTCATCGGCGCGTGTTGGGCGACAAGATGCGCGCCTACCGCAAGCAGGCCGGTCTCTCGCAAGAGAAGCTGGCGGAGAAGGCCGATTTGCACCACAACTTCATCGGCGAGGTCGAGCGCGGGAACATGGAGATTTCGCTCACTTCCATGCTGAAAATTGCCAAAGCCCTGAAAGTGAAAGTGCGCGACTTGGTGGACGCATTGTGAACGTCGCGCATCCTGTGGATCGCTTTTACTGGCGTCAATAATTGATCGCCTTCCGACTGGCATCCCCTGATTCATGTTGTCCGTTTGAAGGACTTGTAACTGACGGACGGACAAATGCAAGAATATATTCTTATGCGGTCGGCGGCTTCGCTCGTTGCAGCGTTAAGCAATGCGCCGCCGCCGTATGGAATTTTCAGATGCCTTTGCCCTGGTGTTGCAACGACACCGGGCAGCCAAGGAATTGAGCAAGCAGACCCT
Organism: Anaerolineae bacterium; assembly: GCA_003141915.1. GTDB lineage: Bacteria > Chloroflexota > Anaerolineae > Anaerolineales > Villigracilaceae > Fen-1038. Next base: position 13,047 of record PLNY01000002.1, read on the forward strand.
CGCGCAAAAAGCGGGACTCCATCAAACGTATATCGGAAAAATTGAAAACGGATTGAGTAATCCGAGTCTGGACGCTGCCAATGCGATTGCCGAGGCGTTGGGAGTTTCGTTTGCGACTTTGGTTGCTGAAGCCGAAATCGAAAGGCGGCGAGGGGAGTCCGCGCCTAATTGAATGCAATCAAGCGCGCCGGGCGACCGTGCTTGTCATGCCCGCCGCGACCAGCGCGCGTTGGTCGCGGCGGGTATCTCGTCATGGAGAAATCTGGCTGCCATTGCTGGCTCCGAATGTCACTTTCATTGCCATTGCTTGCGAGTGTTCTGCCTGCAAGTGTGAATAAACTTTCAGAAGCAATTTCCCGTTGTCGCGGTGTCCAACCCATTTTGCCAGCGTGAAAACGTCAATGCCGGCTTGCAGGCATTTTGTAACGAAGTAGTGCCGCAGGTCGTGATGAGTGAGTCGTTTGCACTCTGCCAGCTTACAGGCCCGGTCAAGGCTACGCTGGCATTCAGAAATCTTGCAGATACGGTCTGCGGATTTCGGGTTTTGTTTTTGTTGA
>PLNY01000133.1 GCA_003141915.1 Anaerolineae bacterium
AGAAAATAAAACGTTACGGCTCCAGTTAACGCGACCAATACTGTAAGCGAAAAGAATCCGCCCAATCGATATAACAAATAAAAAATGATTTCGGAAATCCAAAAAGCATTGACCCAGGGCTGACCGGCGCGCGTATAGCTAAATGTGTCGGTCAGAAGAATGGATTTCGATTGCCACATATCCTGGCCTGCGCGCAAATGCCACCACATATCTGCATCTTGCGGCGTGCGCGTCAGGATGATAAAGACCAATATGGGAACAAGGAATTCCAGTAAGGTTTGTGTTTTTCCAATGGCCGAAAATTTTAGTCTATTCATGGATCATTTCACGGCGTAAATTTTCACGTCTCGATCATTGTACACAAGTTGAAGATTTGAAGAAGGGATAAAGTTCGAGTCGATCTCTTGTTCGAGCGGACCGTAGATAATCCATTTGACTGATGTGCTATTAATCCAGTCGGATGGTTCATTATTTTCATAGAAAGATTTTACATGTTCCTGCTTGGCTGAAAAATTCAGCGTTTCCATTTCGTGTCCATAATAAACGCGCAAGTCCGTTTTTTGTGCGACGATCTGCGCGGTTTGTTCGGACGCCAACACAAAGTCGTCCGCTGGCGCGTGTTGGTTCAGCCATTGAACCGCGCCATCGATACTGGCGGGATAAAAAAATTCTGCAGGATGAGTCTGCAAATAAAATGCGCGCCCGAGACTCAGATAAATAGACGATGAAGACGCGATAAAAATGAACAGCAGCATAAAACCTGTTTGCCAGCGGTTCAAGCCCCGACTTTTTGCGGCTGCCGTTTCGAAGAATTCTTTCAGCACCCAGACCGCGAGCATGGCCATGGGAATAGTAATGCCAAGTAGGAAGCGGCGCTGGATATCAAAAGGCGAATACGCCAGCAGGAACGCGATCACGATCCAGAAAAGCGCCGCACCTAGTGCCGGTATCTTTTGTTTGATGGCAATCACGCCGCCTGCGATGGCCAGCGGCCAGAACAATGCGAATCCCCAAATATAATACTGGAACGGCGGCGACAAAGTTTGATTCTCAATGGTGTATTGACTCCAAATTGGATCGCGTGTTAGTACAATGAAATTGTATGCCAGTAGTGGTAACTGTGCGAGCGCTAATAGCGCCAGCGAGCCTACAACCCGCCATTGAATCTTTCGATCCTGCCACCATGCAAAAAGAATCGCTCCCACAAAACCGATATCCACAACTGCAAAGGCAATGGGATTGGTGGCTTGAACAAGAATTGCCGCCAACGCAATCCAAAGAATGTATTGCCAGCGCCGCGTCTTCAGGTATTCCAGCCATAGACTCGTTGCGATACACATTCCCGTTAATGCAAATGTGAAATGCGGAAATAGGGAAAGGCTGAAGAGAATATATCCATCAATGAACCAGAAATCAATGGGCGTGATATTTCCTGATGACCAGTGCAAGACAAGTTGAAGCCAGCCCAAGCCTGATCCCAACGCGGCGAGAAGAAAACCTGCGCGCGCCCAAAATCGATCCGGAAAGATTCGGCGAAATAGATCGTAGATTGCAAACAGAGCAGAGAAACCAAATATCCAGCGCGCCAGTTCATAGGTCTGTTCGGGTGAGAGATGAATCCATTTGCTGATGTGACCGAGCGTGATGTAGAACATCCGCACGTAAGCCGGATGGGGAAGCTCTGTTGTAAATCGAAACTCATATGCCCAATCGCCCTGCATCCCGGATTGCATCATCGCACTGTCCACGGAATAATCCTGCGGATCGAAGTAGATGCCTCTAAAATGCAGATCGTTGGTCTGGGCCAATTGTCCGGCCCAGGTTGGAAGCGAACTCCAAATGAGGATCAACGCGGAAATCATCGAAATCCACAGCAGATCTTTCCTGTCTTTCCAGTTCACTGCTTCCTCACGAAAAGATATACATCCAGCCCATCCCAAACTTCTTTTGTTTCCAAATTGTAATGAGAATTTAAATACTCAAGGTCCGGATGCATTGCGTATCCGCTGGACTGGTATTCTTCGATTGAACTTTGATAAATGATATACCAGACTCGTGACGCATTCCCGACAGCGGTCTGAATATTCGGCTTTGCGCTCACGCCTAGGACTTCTTGTGTGGCCGGCGCCAACGTATCTTCCGGGCTTCCCGGCGCGTCTGCGATATAAACCTGCGGAAGCGACCGATCAAAATAGATGGCGGGAAGCAGCGACAATTTGTTCGAATGTACGATTAGGTCGCCGGATTGGATTCGTGATTGCAGGGAAGCATCCAAAGCCTGAAACGGCCCATAAGGAAAATCTTTGTAGACAACGTGTTCGTAAATGCCCATGATGGATGCAACCGCAAGAAGGATGAAAGCCAAGCCTTGAATGGGGCGAGGCAATTTTGTATGAGTTAACACCCACGCAATCCATAACATGAAAACCGCCCCAGAGGGAACGAGCGCCCGCTCGATGTAGACCGGCTCCCATTGCGAAAAAAGAAATAACAGAAGTGGCGGCGCGAACGATAAATAGAAAGTCCATAATCCTTCTCCCGAACTGTCTTTTCGAATCATTCGGACCGTTTGCAGAATCCCAACGACCACCAACATCAACGCGATCAATAAAGCAATCGGCAACCAGTTGTTGGGTAAAGGCAAGTTGGTGGTAAATACGAGAAGGAGCGTAAATAAACGGGAAAGATCGGGACGCGCGACCCAATAAGATTGCTCGACTTTTGCAAATTGACCGGGGATCTCGATCAGCCAGGGAATATACAAGACAACGGCTCCAAGCCCGGCCAGCAAGACCGCTTTTAGGGATTTCCAGTCCCGCTGGAGAATCGGCGTGATTGCGAGGGGAATTAAATAAAAAGCCGCGAGGTTGTGTGCGTATTGAGCCAGCGCGGCCGCGATGGCAAATAAAATCCACCAGCGGAGTTTGCCGGTCTTTGAACCTCGGATGTAGGCATACGTGGCAAGCAACAGCCACATCGCCATGAAAGCATACATTCGTATTTCCTGGGCGTAGTGAATCTGAAATGGAGCCAGCGCAGTGAAAAGCATGGCGAATTGTGCGGTTGTTTCTCCGAAGAGTTCGCGGCCAATTAAATATATCAGGCAGACCACACCCATTCCGGTAATGATTGAAAGTATTCTTACGGAGATAAGCGATTCGCCGAAGACTTTCATCCATAGCCAAAGCAGCGTGTAATAACTAATTGGATGGATGTCGGCGGTACCGGAACCGGTCGCGGCCAACGTTCCATAAAGCATGGGCGAGATTCCCTTTTCCGAGAAGAGAATGGAAAAGGCCTCGTCATACCAAATCGGACGCGTTGCGATGCCTAATAGGCGGACAGCCAAAGCCAGAACAAAAATGATGACGGCTTTAAGATCGATCTTTACTTTTTGCATTATCCTGATTGTACACAATTTCTTTGTTCGAGCGGATTACACTAATGCAAAACAGATATAAATCTGGATTCAGTTTATAAGCATCGTCAAATCAAAAAGTATGCACCGCAATATACACTTGACAAAAGAACATCAAAAAATGTAATATGTATTTGTTGTTGCCAATAAAAATCAATAAATTGGCGCTCGACCTGATGAAGGTTTTATGGAATTAGAAACGTTTTTCGGATTGACTTAGGACTGTATATGTCTCGAATGTTTGATTATCTTGCGATTGACATCGGGGCCGAAAGCGGCCGCGCCATTGTCGGTACCCTGGACGGCGGTCAACTCACATTACAGGAAGTCCATCGCTTTATTAATGGGCCTGTACGGCTGGCTGACGGTCTTCATTGGGATGTATTGCGTTTATGGAGTGAAATCAAAGCCGGTATTGCAGCGGCAGTGAAAAGCAGGGCGAGACTCAATGGAATTGGTCTCGATACCTGGGGCGTAGATTTTGCACTGCTGGACCGCAATGGCGGCTTACTAACCAATCCTTTTCATTACCGCGATGCACGCACTGATGGAATGCTTGACGAAGCATTCCGCCATATGCCGCGCGCCGACGTCTTTGCCAATACCGGCATCCAGTTTATGCAAATCAATACGCTGTATCAATTACTTTCGATGTCCGTACAAAAATCTCCCTTGTTAGATGCGGCACAGTCGATGGTCATGATCCCTGACTTATTTAATTACTGGTTAAGTGGTCAAATCGCAAACGAATTTACTGACGCGACCACGACTCAGTGTTTTGATCCGCGGAAACGGGATTGGGCATGGCCTGTGCTTGAGGCTTTCAACATACCGCTTCACCTTTTTCATCCTGTCATCGAACCGGGAACTGTGATTGGAACTTTGCTTCCGAGTGTTGTGGAAGAGACAGGCGCGGGGGGAGTTCAAATCGTCGTTCCAGCTTGTCACGATACAGGCTCGGCTGTTGTCGCGGTTCCAGCTGAGAATCAGGATTTCGCCTGGATTAGTTCTGGAACGTGGTCAGTTATGGGCACAGAAGTCCGCCAACCGATAGTCAATAATCAAGCACTAGCATACAACTTCACTAACGAGGGCGGAGCATTTGGCACATGGCAATTTTCGATGAACCTTACAGGTCTGTGGCTGGTGCAGGAATGCCGTCGTGCCTGGCGGCATCAGGGCGAAGACATGACCTATGATGATATTACTCAGCTTGCCTCTGAATCCAGGCCCTTCCTTGCAGTCATTAATCCCGATGATAGTATTTTCCTTCATCCCGGTGACATGCCGGAGCGTATTCGAAAGTATTGTATGGATTCAAAGCAACCCACGCCGCAAACCAAGGGCGAGGTTGTACGCGTAGCGCTCGAAAGTATCGCTCTGAAATATCGGTGGGTGCTTGAGCGGTTGGATGAACTAAGCGGCAAACATCACGATCCGATTCATATCATCGGCGGAGGGACGAAGAACCGTCTGCTCAACCAGTTCACGGCGGATTGTACCCGGCGCAAGGTCATTGCTGGACCAGTAGAGGCTACCGCTATTGGTAACCTGCTTATGCAGGCGATCGCTCTGGGTCATCTGGGCTCGTTATCGGAGGCGCGTGCTGTTGTTCGTGCATCCTTTACTCCTGAGATATATACACCAAATGCAAATGCAGGCTGGGATGATGCCTATGCCAGATTGCAGAAGGTGATGAAATAATGCCTCACTGCTGAGTGGATGGGTTACTAGCTCTGTCCAAATATTTCGAGATGAGCGTGTCATAGCTTGCAGTGGACTTGAAACCTTTGACCGCCAGTTTTTTTCTAATGTTAAACGAGACTTCGCCGCGCTGAATCATGGATATTACCTCGGCATAATCAGCGGGATCGCAAACAAGAGTAACGCGTTCGTGATTCTTGGCCGCGGCGCGAATGAGCGTTACGCCGCCGATGTCGATGTTCTCGATAGCATCGGCATAGGCGGCATTTGGCTTGGCAATTGTCTCTTCAAATGGATACAAGTTTACAACTACAAGGTCAATGTAATCCCAACCGAGGGCAAGCAGTTCGTTGTGATCGGCTTCAGTGGGGCGCGCCAGCAGGCCGCCGTGAATGGCGGGATGCAATGTCTTGACGCGGCCGCCAAGAATTTCAGGCGAGCGGGTGTAATCGGCGACTTCAGTGACGTTGATCTGATTCTCGCGCAAAAGTTTGGCGGTGCCGCCTGATGCGAGCAAAGTCCAACCAAGCGCGGCGAGAGCGTTGGCAAAATCAACGAGACCAGTTTTGTTGTAGACAGAGAGAATGGCTGTGGGCATAGGAATTCCTTTATTGAAATTTGTGATAGTCTAGTGGTAAAACAAACGTACGCCTGAGAAAACCATGGTCATGCCATATTCATCACAAGTGGCGATGACATCTTCATCGCGATTGGATCCGCCGGGCTGAAGAACATATTTCACACCGCTTTTGGCAGCGCGATCAATCGAATCGCGGAATGGAAAGAACGCATCCGACCCGAGCACAATGTCGGACATACCGTCCAGCCAGGCGCGTCTTTCCTCGACTGTGAGTTGGCGCGGCGATTCTAAAAAGACTTTATCCCAGTTGGATTTTTCCGCTTCCGTAATATCAGGCTGCAGGAATTGGTCAATGGCATTATCGCGGTCGGGACGTTTAATATCGGGTTTGAAAGGCAGACTCAAAACAGATGGATGTTGGCGCAGTCGCCAGAAATCCGCTTTGGAACCTGCAAGACGGGCGCAATGAACACGCGATTGCTGGCCTGCTCCCACGCCGATCACTTGTCCGTCCACTGCATAACACACTGAATTGGACTGCGTGTACTTGAGCGTGATCCACGCGATCATCATGTCGCGGACAGCGCTTTCAGGTAAATGTTTATTTTTGGTGACAATATTGGTAAGGTCCGCGCGGGTAACGAGACGATCATGACGATGTTGTTCGAAAGTGACGCCAAAGATATCGCGTGTTTCGAGGGCGGGCGGCTCATAGGTAGGGTCAATCTGGATGACGGCATATTTACCCTGTTTCTTATTTTTGAGAATCTTGAGCGCTTCCAGATCGTAAGCGGGTGCGATGATGCCGTCAGATACTTCACGGCTGATGAGTTTAGCGGTGGCTGCATCGACCGTATCCGAGAGCGCAATCCAATCACCAAAGGAAGACATGCGATCCACGCCGCGGGCGCGGGCGTATGCAGTGGCCAGCGGCGAGAGTTCGAGATCATCCACAAAATAAATTTTCTTGAGCACATCCGATAGCGGCGCCGCAACTGCGGCTCCCGATGGGCTGACATGTTTGAATGATGCTGCAGCGGGCAGGTTGATGGCGGCTTTCAGTTCGCGGACAAGTTGCCAGGAGTTCAATGCGTCAAGCAGGTTGATGTAGCCGGGTGAACCATTCAATACTGCGATTGGCAATTCCGACTCGGATTTCATAAAAACGCGGGCCGGAGCCTGCTGAGGGTTGGTTCCATAGCGGAGGGGAAGAGAAGATGGCATGAGTAAATCCTTTTGTGAACGAGTTAGATTTTCTTTGCAAAATATTTTACACCTTCGATGCTGATTGTAGTGGGTATTTCAGCTACAGGCCGAATAATCCATTTGGGTAAGGAAATTGTCCGTTTTATTTGTTTGGAAAGAGTCTTTGTTTGTAAAATACTCCATCAGGGTAATAGGAATATCCGTTTGTTTCCATAAAATTAGAACTAAATATTTGATCATGACCCTGATACCAGAAAGGAAGAAAAAATAAATGGCTACTGAAACGAAAACACCCACTATGAAAAAGACACTAGGCCTGACCGGTGTCACTGTCAACGCGATGGCTCTGATCGCACCCGGCGCGTTCTTGTGGATGACGTACCAATTGCAGGCGGCTAACACCGATATCGCTGGCAATAGTACAGCTAAGGATATGTGGACGGGCATTGTGGCCGCTCTGATTGTGGCTTTCCTGACGGCTTTCGCCTATGCTGAATTGGCCGGCAAGTATCCAGAAGCCGGCACTGGCAGTTCCTATTACTTTGCCGAGAAAGCTTTTCTTGATCGAGAAGAACCCTCCCATCGGCGCTGGGCGCGCATCTCCAAATTTATCACGGGTTGGGCGGCGCATTTNNCTCCTTGATTCAAGGAAAGAAAAGCGCGCCGGCCCGACGTCGCTGGCAAGGCTTTCAAAACTTGTGACAGGCTGGGCCGCGCATCTTTTCTACTGGGTTTATCCCGGCGTCATGGTGGCTTTCTTTGCCGTCTTGGTGACGTATATTGCCGGTGTCTTCGGTTACTCTATGCCCATTTGGCAGCAAATCATTATTGCTTGGGCATTTGCCATCCTGGTCGGCTACATTGCCATCCGCGGTGTCACTGGCTCAACCACCGCTTCCATCGTCATCAATATCATCCAGCTGGTTTCGCTGATTACCTTCTCGATCATGGCTATCATGTTCCGTGTCAAGAATCCATTAGGCGTTTCGGCCGCCAGTTGGTATCACCCTGCAGCTACTTCTATCATCCTGCCGCACAACCTGGCCGGTCTGCTCTTTCAGTCCACTATAGCGATCCTGATCTTGGTCGGTTTCGAATCCTCCACTGCCTTCGCCGCTGAAGCCAAGAACCCGAAAAAGGATGTCCCGCGTGCTGTGATTTTGGCTCTCGTTATTCAGGGCTTATTCGCTTACCTCTTTGAGTATTTCGCTGCCAACTATGCTTTGAGCGACAAACTGGTCTCCGCGGATGGCACCTTGAAAGGTATCGCCGCCGCCGCCGCTTCCGGCGCCCCAATTGGCGATATGGCCATCCAGATTGGTAATGCTTTCCTGAATGGGAACGGTTTCGCCTTCATGCTTGTGATCGCCGCGACTGTGGCTATTGCCATCGTCGGGACCACTTTGGCGGCAATGAACACTGGCGTGCGTATTAGCTTTGCCATGGCGCAGGATGCCGAAATGCCCGACATTATGGGCCTGTTGCATGATGAATATGCTACGCCGTTTATGGGCGTCGTGGTCATGATTATCATTTCGGGCGTGATCGGAACGATCGGTGTGGTGGGCGGAGTGGTAGCCCTGACTGGCATTACTCTGGCATCCAATCTGGGAACTTTCATACTCTACGGTTTAATTTGTGCGCTGACAGTTGTGGCCTTCGCCGGCAAAGTTGATTTCAGTTTCTTCAAACACGCGCTCCTGCCGATACTGGGATTGATTGGCAACATCATTCTGGTGCTGACCATCTTCATCGTGGGGATTATCACGGGTGGTACGACAACGCAGGAGACGTACCTTGCTTTGGGTATTTCAGGCGTCTGGCTCGTGGTTAGCGTGCTGTATTTGATGATCACCAGCGCACAAAAGGGAAAGAAAATCGTTCCAGCCGCGCATGAGATGACTGCCAAAGAATCTTAGTTGGGTCTCGATAAATGAGCCTGTATTTCCACGGGCTGCACAATTTTGCGGAGAAATCTTCGGAAGTTGTGCAGTTCGTGGCGTCCTGTTTTTTGTAGGTATAAATCAACCATGAATCTACCCAGTGTTTTTGTAATCTGACGCGCTAGTATGGGAGTGCATCATCTTTGAGAAAGTACATTCCGGAAATTGAAAGTGGCGGCTTGAGCGTCATTGGCCCGGTGCGCGATGACAATCAGGATTCTATTCACCTGCCGGATATTGAAAGCCCTGTTGGTCCCGGCCTGCTATTTGCGGTTGCAGATGGAATGGGCGGCTATTCCCATGGCGGAGTTGCCAGTTTGCTGGCTTTGGAAACTCTCTCCAGCGTTCTTGTTTCCCAGTTTGGGAATAGCTCCATTCCGAAAGCCTTACGCCGTGGAGTCGAGCTGGCAAACCTGCAAGTCTACCAAAAAGCACAGCAGCTTGGCGCCGGGCGCATGGGCACTACTCTCACTGCAGTTTACATTTTTGGAAATACACTTTATCTCACTCACGTTGGTGATAGCCGTGCTTATTTGATTCGAGATAAACGCGCAACCTGTTTATCCGCCGACCATACCACTGTTGGCGATATGGTGCGCAGCAAACTGCTTTCGCCCGATAAATTGCGCACCCATGCCCAGCGTTCTGTCCTGACCAAGGCGATTGGCATCAGTCTTTTTGTCCAGCCGGATATTACCGAACACCGATTGCAGGAGGGTGACCGCTTGGTATTGTGCTCGGATGGGGTTTGGTCAGTTGTCCAGGATGAGGATTTCGCCCGCATTGCTTCCGATTCGTCCTCGATGGAGAGCGTCAGCCGGGAGCTGGTTGATTTAGCCATACAGAATGATACAGATGACAATGCTTCGGTCGTTGGAATTCACGTGAACAAAATGATCCCCGCCTCAAGCATTGACGAGCATCAAGCAGGAAAGAAGAATAACTGGTTTGAAAATTTAAGGAAGACGGCGTTATGAGCAGTTATGCTATAATTAACGATAAGATGTTGCAAATCGGGGATCAGTTTGATCAATATCAAATCCAAGCTCATGTGGCCCAAGGAGGGATGAGTGACATCTATCGGGCCTTTGACCTTGTAAACCACCGCGAGGTGGCTATTAAGATTCCTGACCAATCCATGTTGGGCGATCCTGCTCAATTCGAGCGCTTTCAACGCGAATTGGAAGTGATGAAAACTCTCGATCATCCTGCCATTCTTAAAGGTTTGGGGGCCGGAAAATATAATCGTACCCCTTACTTGGTGACTCGATTCGTGGATGGCCAGTCATTGCGCACATTGATCGAATCTTCGGCTCCGCTTCCGCCTGAACAGGTTGTGACTCTCATCCGAAAAATCGCCGAAGGCATGTCTTACTGCCATAAGAATAATGTTATCCACCGAGACTTGAAGCCTGAAAATATCTTGATTGCCAGCGACGATGGTCAGCCTGTGATTATGGATTTTGGCCTGGCATTGACAAAGGGTGCGCACCGCGTTACGTACTCGAATTTGAGCGCCACCATGGGCACACCTGATTACATGGCTCCCGAACAAATTGATGGACAGCGCGGCGACCAGCGCACGGATATCTATGCTCTTGGGACGATCATGTTCGAACTGCTTGCCGGAAAGACGCCTTTCACAGGCGATAGCAATATGGCGATCATGGCACAGCACCTGCATGGAACTGCGCCGCGTTTGGACGGAGTCAACCCGTCCGTTTCTCCTCAGCTTGCTGCGATTGTTGCCACCTGCCTCGCACGCGATCCTAATGATCGCTATCTGAACATGAATCTCCTGATAGATGCGCTGGAACATCCTGAGAATGTAGATATTGCGATTTTGAATAAATTAAAGCTTTCGTCTGGCTCTGTTTTATCGTTGATGCAGTTACAGGTGGTGAAAGGTATTTTGATTGGAATAGGAATTTTAGGGATATTGATCGTTCTTGCATTATTGTTGCAGCAACTCCACCGATAAGAAAGCTGATTTTTGTAGTCGGGAAGGACATTATGAATAACTCATNNTATTGTAGGTGTGGTAAAGAACGTTACTATTCCGGTGCATGAATTGCCTGAAGCGCTGGAAAATGGAATCTGGTTCGATGGCTCATCCATTGAAGGCTTTGCCCGCATAGCAGAAAGCGATATGCGCTTGCGCCCGGACGCGTCAACTTTTGCCGTCATTCCTTGGTTAACAGGTGAGGAGGCGACAGCTCGTCTAATCTGTGACGTTTATACGCCGGATGGCCAACCATTTCCGGGTGACCCGCGTTCTATTTTGCGCAGGACGATTAATG
>PLNY01000081.1 GCA_003141915.1 Anaerolineae bacterium
CGATCTTGATCCGCAGGGACATGTCAACAACGCAAAATTTCTGACTTACTTTGAGCAGGCGCGCGGCTATTATCTTGTGCATCTTGGGCTGTTCGGCATGGACCAATCGTTCGAGGAACTGGGTGTCATCATCGCCGATATTCATATTCATTATCGCGCGCCTGTGACGTGGGGCACGCCGATCAAGGTCGGCGTGCGGACAGCCAGGATCGGCAGCCGTTCGCTTACCCTCGAACAATGTGTGATGAATTCGTCCATAGAAAGATTATATGCCGATGGGACCGTCATTCTCGTGGCCTATGATTATCGCGAACGTAAAAGCATCGCAGTGCCGGATGAATGGCGCGAGAGAATTTCAAGGTTCGAGGGATTATGAAACTTTGTGTATTGCTTCTTGCTGTTGCATAAAGAGGTTTCTGCAATTGCCAAGAACTGTTGAATTTGTCTGAGATCACTTCTATATAGGAAAAAACATGAACTTCACCGAATACCAACAAAAAGCAAAAGCCACCGCCAAATATCCCGTCATCGGACACGGCGTCATCTATCCCACGCTGGGTCTGACCAATGAAGCGGGCGAAGTGGCGGGCAAGATCAAAAAAGTTTTCCGCGATAAAGACGGCGTCATCAGCGATGAAACGCGCGACGCGCTCAAAGCCGAACTCGGCGATGTGTTGTGGTATCTATCGCAAGTCGCAACGGAACTCAATCTATCCCTCGATGACATTGCAGAATACAACATTGCAAAACTGCTGGATCGTCAGGCGCGCGGAAAAATTCAGGGCGACGGCGATAATCGTTAATCGGAATCCGCTATTCTGAAGTCGGATGCGACCTTTTTCGATTTCCAATTCACAATTTCCGCATCAACTTGCAAATCTGTGATACAGCGCAGGGCATTTCTAATCATTTTCCTATACAGACTCTCCTTGCTTTTTGGTACAATCATTCTCGATAGTTCTCGTCTGATTGGAGATTTGGAGAATAATTTATGGCTGGTATGGAACGCTTTACCCAGCGTGCACGACGGGTATTAAGCCTCGCTCATCAGGAGGCCGAACGGTCGCATCAGGAAAGCATCGGCACCGAACATCTTCTGATTGGATTGATTGAAGAAGATGGAGGCGTCGCGGGACGCGTCCTGCGCGAACTTGGATTGGAATCCGCGCGCGTGCGCGAAATGGTTGGAAGAGTCTCGATGGAGGGACATGCGGTCAGCGGCAAGCTCGAGCTGGCGGATGATACGCAACAAGTTCTCGGATATGCAGTGGATGAGGCCGCGCACCTCGGTCATCATTACATCGGCACCGAACACATTTTGCTTGGCTTGGTGCGCGTCGAAGGATCGGCGATGGAAGTGCTTCGCAGACTCGGCGTGACGGCGGATCAAATCCGACGGCAGACTCGCCGCGTGCTCAACGAGACCGCATCATCCCCGGCCCCGGCCGGTTCCCCGCAACCCGGGCGCGCTTCAACTTCCGGGCCGAAGACTCCGCTCACGGATCAACTTGCGGTTGATCTCACCACCATGGCCGAGGAAAAGAAACTCGATCCGGTCGTTGGCCGCCAAAAGGAAATCGAGCGCGTGATTCAAATCCTGGCGCGCCGCACAAAGAATAATCCCGCGCTGGTCGGCGAACCTGGCGTTGGCAAGACTGCCATCGTCGAGGGACTCGCACAGCGCATCGTCGAAGGCGATGTGCCCGCGCCGTTAATGAACAAGCGCGTGCTTCAACTCGATGTCGGTTCGCTGGTTGCGGGCACGATGTATCGCGGTCAATTTGAAGAGAGACTTAAACGCGTCATTGATGAATTGAAACAATCCGGCGCGATCTTATTTATTGATGAAGTCCACATGCTGGTCGGAGCGGGAGCCGCTGGTTCCTCCGTCGACGCGGCGAATATTTTGAAGCCCGCCCTATCACGCGGCGAACTGCAGGTCATCGGCGCGACCACACTGGATGAATATCGCAAACACATCGAATCCGATGCCGCGCTCGAACGCCGCTTCCAGCCTGTGCAGGTGGATGAACCGTCTGAAACAGAGACAATTGAAATTCTCAAAGGAGTCCGTTCGGCATACGAAGAACATCATCATCTCGTGATTTCAGATGAAGCCCTCGAAGCCGCGACACATCTTTCGTCGAGGTATGTGACCGAACGCTTCCTGCCTGATAAGGCCATTGACCTGATTGACGAATCGTCTTCACGCGTGCGCATGTACAAGAGTCCCGCCGCAAAACATGCCAAGGATTTATTTGGTCAACTGCGAACCGCACGCCAGAACCGCTCGCTGGCGCAGGAAGAAGGCAACGCCGAAGATATCAAGGAATGGGAAGAACGTGAAACCGCCTTGGGCGCACAGATCGAAAAATTACGCTCCGGTTGGGATCGCGCCAACAGTCCCGTGGTAACGGCGGAGGATATTGCCGAAGTCGTCTCGATGTGGACCGGCGTGCCGCTGATGCAATTGGCGGAAGCCGAATCTCAGCGCCTGCTCAAGATGGAAGAGGAACTGGAGAAATCCATCATCGGGCAGGAAGATGCCATCGTTGCGATATCACGCGCGGTGCGCCGCGCCCGCGCTGGGTTGAAAGACCCGAAGCGCCCCATTGGTTCGTTCATCTTCCTCGGCCCCACCGGCGTCGGCAAAACGGAGCTCACCAAAGCCTTGGCCAAGTTTATGTTCGGCAGTGAAGATGCGGCGCTGCAGCTCGATATGTCCGAGTTCATGGAACGGCACACCGCATCCCGTTTGGTCGGTGCGCCTCCCGGTTATGTCGGCTATGAAGATGCGGGTCAGCTTACCGAAGCGTTGCGCCGCCGCCCATATTCGATTGTTGTCTTCGATGAAATTGAAAAGGCGCATCCCGAAGTTCACAACATGCTTTTGCAGATCATGGAAGAAGGACATCTCTCCGATGCCAAGGGTCACAAGGTGGATTTCCGCAATGCGATCATCGTCATGACATCCAACATCGGCGCGGACTTGATCAAGAAAGGCACGGCTCTCGGTTTTGCTTTGAAGCGCGATGAAGAGACCGAAGAACGTCAATCTTATGAGGACATGCGCAAGAAGCTGACCGATTCGTTGAAGAAGGTTTTCCGTCCCGAATTCCTGAACCGCCTCGACAGCGTCATCATCTTCCGCTCGCTGAACAAGGCTGACATCGAGAAGATCGTCTCGCTCGAACTGGACAAGGTGGCGGAGCGGCTCAAAGATCACAATCTCACGCTGACGGCGACGCCCGCGGCGCTGGCGGCTTTTGCCGATGAAGGCTATGACAACGAGTTCGGGGCGCGTCCACTGCGCCGCGTCATCCAGCAAAGAGTCGAGGACCCGCTCTCGGATCGTCGGCTCTCCGGCGAATTCACGGATGGGGATGCGATCCTGTTGAAGTGAATCCCGATGGCGATATTATGCTAACGCGTGCCGCAGTCCCTGAACCAAGTGTGTAGCGAAGATAAATCGTAATCCGTAGGGGCGACTAGCCAGTCGCC
>PLNY01000448.1:0-2525 GCA_003141915.1 Anaerolineae bacterium
TGCGCGTGATTGACCGATTGCAGCAACACGAGATCCTTGGACCAAAGACCATCACCGCTCATTGCGTCCACATTGATGCGCGCGAAATTGAAATCCTCGCCGATACGGGAACATGGGTTTCACATCAGCCGCGTTCAAACATGAATAACGCCGTCGGGGTTGCGCCGGTTGAATCGATGATGCGCGCCGGAGTCAAAGTTTGCCTTGGCAATGACGGATTCTCCAACGCGATGTGGGAAGAATGGAAAGCAGCCTATTTCGTGCACAAGGTTTGGAATCACGATCCACGCCGGATGTCCGGAACGAGCGTGGCTGATATGGCGATTTACAACAACGCTGCGTTGGCAAATGTCTTCTTCCCCTCTGCGCCCATTGGTCAACTTGTTCCCGGCGCCGTTGCGGATTTGATCTTCGTTGATTATCAATCACCAACACAATTAACCGGTGATAATCTCCCGTGGCATATCGTCTTTGGATTCCAACAAAGCATGATTACCACAACCATTGTGGACGGAAACTTACTGATGAAGGACCGCAAACTGCTAACTCTGGATGAAGCGGAAATCGCGGCACGCGCCCGTGAATTGTCATCCAAAGTTTGGAATCGATACCAGGATAAATTTAAATCATGAACGATTCGCCTATTCTTCTTTCAATTGCCGTGCTGGGTGGAACCGGCAAGGAAGGCAAAGGACTTGCCTATCGCTGGGCAAAAGCCGGCTATCATGTTTTCATCGGCTCCCGCGACGCGGACAAAGCCAAAGCCGCCGCGCAGGATTTATGGAAAATGCTTGAAGGCGACGCACTGGTCGAGGGCTTGAGTAATCAGGAAGCCGCGCAGAAAGCGGACATCGTTGTATTGACCGTTCCATATTCGGCTCATCGCGACACACTTGAATCGATGAAGGATGTATTGAAGGGCAAATTGTTGATTGATGTGACCGTGCCGATTGTCCCTCCCAAAATCACCAAAGTTCAAATGCCGCCTGCCGGTTCAGCGGCTCAGGAAGCAAAACAAATTCTCGGCGAAGATGCTGTAGTTGCCGCAGCTTTTCATAATATTTCCCACGAACATCTTATGCAAGACCAGGATGTCGAATGTGATGTACTGGTCACGGGCACGAGCAAAGAGGCACGTGCTGAAGCATTGAAGTTAGTCACCGCGGCCGGATTAACCGGCTGGGATGCCGGCCCAATTGAAAACTCCGTCGTTCTTGAAGGACTGACCAGCGTTTTGCTCAACATCAACAAGCAATACGGCTCGACCCATGCCGGGATTAAGATCACCTCTGCGTAATCTGTGGATGAAATCTCTTTGTCTCACGCCTCTTTCTGACATTCCCCTTATCCGTCAAAATGATGACTTGGCGGATATTATTATAAATTCACTNNAATGAAAGCTATTGACCAGCGCGATCCGCAAACTTATGCCATAATCGGCGCCACTATGGAAATCCACAGCCAATTAGGACATGGCTTCCTTGAAGCAGTTTATCAGGATGCTGCCGCTATTGAATTTTCGCTAAAAAGCATCCCTTTTGAACGCGAAGTATCTCTTCCAATCCAATATAAAAACATCGTTCTTCCAACTCACTATCGCGCTGATTTTATTTGCTTTGCCGATATCATCGTAGAGTTCAAAGCTATTTCCCAACTTACCAGCGTGGAAGAAGCGCAAGTTCTGAATTATCTTAAGGCAACTGGCTTTAAGCGCAGCTTATTAATAAACTTTGGTGCGTCCAGCNNATCTGCGTAATCTGTGGATGAAATCTCTTTGTCTCACGCCTCTTTCTGACATTCCCCTTATCCGTCAAAATGATGACTTGGCGGATATTATTATAAATTCACTTGATCGCTCAAATATCGCGCTTGAAGACAACGATATTTTCGTTCTTGCGCAAAAGGTGGTCAGCAAAGCCGAAGGACGGATAGTCAATCTTGCAACCGTGACGCCAAGTCGGCGTGCCATTGAACTTGGCGCTCAAATCGAAAAAGATGCGCGGCTTGTTGAACTCATCTTGCGGGAAAGTAAATCGGTTGTGCGGACTCGCCCCGGCACAATCATCGTTGAGCATAAACTTGGCTTTATCTGCGCCAACGGCGGCATTGACCATTCCAACGTCACCGGTGAAGGAGAATTTGTTTTGCTTCTCCCAGAGAATCCCGATCAATCCGCAAATAAAATCCGCGCGAAGATAGAATCAAAGACCAATAAAAAAATCGGCGTGATGATTATCGACTCACACGGCCGCGCCTGGCGCATCGGCACGGAAGGAGTCTGCATTGGCTTAAGCGGAATCCCCGGCGTGATTGATGAGCGCGGCTGGCAGGATTTATTTGGTTACACATTGCGCATCACCGTGGTCGGCGTAGCGGATGAACTTGCCGCGGCCGCCTCGCTCGTCATGGGACAAGCTGCAGAAGGAACGCCGATTGTCCACGTGCGTGGATTCCCATATCCGCTGAGAGAAGGCTCGTTGAAAGAATTGATCCGCCCGAAGGAGCAAGATTTGTTCCGCTAATGC
>PLNY01000448.1:2637-17950 GCA_003141915.1 Anaerolineae bacterium
TCGGTTGCCTTGTGCATCAGCGATCCCAAAAATCCGTACCGCTATATTCAAATCCATGGCAAAGTGGTGGAAATTACCATGAAAGGTGCGGAAGACCACATTGATACACTCAATATGAAATATCATGGCAATCCGCATTACGCCAACCATAATCCGGAAAAACCGCGTATCATTTACAAGATCGAGCCGATAAAAGCTCAAACAATGGGATGATGCTTCACGACTTTCTGCGCTCGCGCCGTTCCGTCCGACGCTTCAAACCGGACCCGATACCGGAATCCGTTATTGAACGCGTTCTCACCACTGCGACCTATGCGCCATCCGCGCATAACCGCCAGCCATGGAGATTTGTTGTTATAAAGAATCCGGATGTCAAGCCGCGGCTCGCCAAAACATTGACCAATAAAATGCGTCTCGACATGCAAGCCGAAGGCGCGGCCGAATCAGAAATTGACAAGCGTGTTTCGAACTCATTGCGCCGCATTGACGAAGCGCCACTCATCATCATGCTCTGCCGAGACGTAACCGATGTCCGCATAAATACTCCCGAAGAAACCGTCATGAATATCCAATCCACCGCGCTGGCCGGATTGCAACTTCTGCTCGCGGCACACGCGGAAGGCCTCGGCGGCAATTGGATTTGCTGGCCCCTATATGCCGCGAAAGAAGCTCAATCCGTTTTGAATTTACCTGAAACGTGGGAGCCACAAGCCATGATTATCATTGGATATTCTAACGAGCAGCCAAAACAAAAAGAATTGAAACCGTTGAATACAATCTCTATTTATTTATGAAAATCGTTGCCCTCGCAGGCGGAGTCGGCGGTGCGAAACTGGCGCAAGGACTCGCCCAAATTCTCCCGTCCGAAGATCTAACCGTCATCGTCAATACCGGCGATGACTTTGAGCATGTGCCCTTATATATCAGTCCTGATTTGGACACGGTCTGCTACACATTAGCAGGATTGGCAAATCCCGAAACCGGCTGGGGACGCGTCAATGAAACTTGGAATGCAATTGCCAATATCGAAAGGCTCGGCGGACAAACGTGGTTTCGTGTTGGCGATCAGGATTTAGCAACACACATCGAGCGCACGCGTCGAATGAAGGCAGGTCAATCGCTTTCACAAATCACGCGTGACTTTTGCAAAGCGTGGGGAATTCATCAGGTTGTCATCCCCATGAGCGATAATCCAGTTAGAACCATCGTTGAAACAGATCAGGGCGAACTTGCATTTCAAGAATATTTCGTCCATCGAAGATGTGAGCCGCGCGTGAAAGGCTTTCGATTTGATGGAATCGAATCCGCAAAGCCCGAGCCGGGAATTTTAAATGCAATCAAAGAGGCAGATGCCATCGTGATTTGTCCATCGAATCCGTGGGTGAGCATTGACCCAATCTTAAAAGTTCTTTCTGCCCCCCTCGTCTCTTCGAGACACTCCCCCCAAATTCAAAGAATTTTGGGGGAGAAGGATGGGGGCGAAGCGAAAAAAGTTGTCGCCGTCTCCCCCATCATCGGCGGGCAAGCCGTCAAGGGTCCCGCCGCGAAGATGTATCGCGAACTTGGAATCGCACCATCGGCATTCGCGGTTGCAAAACATTATCAAAATCTAATTACTGGATTCGTCTTTGATGAAGTGGATGCGAAATTCGAGCCTGATATCCAAGGTTTAAACATGCGGACTTTGATTACAAAAACGTTAATGGAAAATTCAGATAACCGCAGACGTTTGGCGGAAGATGTGCTACACTTTATCGGAAATCAGTTATGACACTTTGGGCGATTGTCCCAGTCAAACCTTTACGGCGCGGCAAATCCAGACTCGCCGGAACTTTGTCCGAGGACGAACGGGCGGAACTTAATCGTATCTTACTTGAACACACCATTCAAACACTGACCAATCTAAAGGAAATTGAACAAGTCCTCGTCGTCAGCCGCGACTCGTCGGCTCTGGCGCTTGCGCGCGACCTTGGAGCGCGTACCGTTCAAGAAGATGACGGTGCGCCGAACTTGAACACTGCCCTCAAACGCGCTACGGTGGTCGCGCAAGTCTACGCTTCGCGCGGTGTGTTGATTGTTCCTGCAGATTTGCCATTGCTAAACCCAAATGATGTCAAGGTT
Organism: Anaerolineae bacterium; assembly: GCA_003141915.1. GTDB lineage: Bacteria > Chloroflexota > Anaerolineae > Anaerolineales > Villigracilaceae > Fen-1038. The sequence goes on from PLNY01000448.1 coordinate 4,759, forward strand.
TTGCTTTCACATTCGGCAAACCCGCCGGTGGTTGTCATTGCGCCGGACCGCCATCAAAAAGGTACGAACGCATTGCTCCTATCGCCATCCAACATTATCGAATATGACTTCGGTGAAGGCTCTTTCGAACGTCATTGTGCACGCGCAAAGAAAGCCGGCGCGCGTCTTGAAGTTGTAAACCTGCCTTCCCTCGGATTGGATTTGGATTTGCCTGAAGATTTGAAAATCATCCGTGAGATGGAAAAGACCATAAAGATATAACTTTAACAAGGAGAATGTCATGGCCCAAAGAGTTGCATTATATTTGCAGGATTCGCATGATCTGCGTGACGGCTTGGATTATGTTCGTTATGCCGAAGAGAAAGGCTTTGAAGCCGTCTGGCAGGCAGAATCGCGTCTTGTGCGCGATGCCATTGTCCCGATGGCAGCATACGCCGCGGTCACGCAACGGATCAAAGTCGGGTCAGGCGTGATCAACAACTGGACGCGCAACATCGGCTTGCTGGCCGCTACATTTCTGACGTTGGACGACCTTGCTCCGAATCGAATCATCTGCGGCATCGGTGCATGGTGGGATCCGCTGGCAAAGAACGTTGGCATTGACCGCAAGAAGCCATTGGTGGCGATGCGTGAGACGATTGAAGTCATGCGCCGGTTGCTGAATATGGAGCGCGTCACATTTCATGGTGAGTTCCATCATGTGGATGGCATCGAACTGGATGTCGTTCACGGAAGACGCGAGCCGCGTCACATCCCAATCATGATCGGCGCAACCGGCGATCAAATGATGGAGATGACCGGCGAAATCGCGGACGGCGTGGTGATGAATTATTGCGTCCCGCCGGAATACAATGATAAAGCATTGGAGCTTCTCGATAAAGGCTTGAAAAAATCAGGCCGAAAGATGGAAGATTTTGATCGCCCGCAATTGATCGTCTGCTCGGTGGACCCGGATCACGACAAGGCCATCGAATATACCAAGGAATTGCTTTGCCAATATTTGGCGCAACAGCCGCACATTACAAAAGCGTCTGGAGTTTCGCAGGATGTGATTGTACAAATCCAATCCATTCTCGGCTGGCCAGCCACGAAAGAACAAATCAATAAAGCCAAGCATCTTGTTCCAGATGATTTGGTGTATCGCATCACGGCATCCGGCACGCCCGATGAAGCGCGTGCGAAAGTCGAAGAATACACAAAGCGCGGATGCACCTGCCCCATCCTTTATCCCGTCGGTGGAAATTTCAAATTGTTGATCGATACGTTTGCACAAAAATAATTCCGCACTTCGGTTGACATCCTCCTTTTATTCAGTTATCCTCGCTGTTGTCCGGGCAGGCCCGGCGCGGCAAAGCCTTTTGAATCCCGCCAGGATCGAAAGATAGCAACGGTAAGGAAGTGTCTTTGGGTGCCGCCGGTCTCCTGCCCGGATATTTTATCAATGCCTGATCAATTCAACCTATCAGGTTTTTGATTCCTGTGGCAAAATAATCTCATGCCCCGCTGGCTTTACTCTGTTATCGCGATTGTGATCGGCATTGGTCTCGGCCTATTCTATGGATGGGTCGTCAGTCCGGTTCAATTCGTAGACACCACGCCCGCCTCCATGCGCGCCGACTATCGAGCGGATTACGTTTTGATGATCGCGGAAGCTTATCATGCGGACCAAAATACGGATTTAGCCATCCGCAGGCTGGCCGTCTTTGGAAGCAACTCACCGGCGGATATTGCCGCGCAAGCGCTTCAAACCGGACAAACGATCGGTTACTCCGCCGAAGATATTTCCCTGCTCCAGGAATTGACGCGTGCCCTGCAAGCCTATCAACCGCCACCCACACCGATAGAAGGCACGCAGAAAGACAGCGCACCAACAGGCGGTGCGCCATGAAACGCTTTCCGTGGGAAGTGATTCCCGTGCTGGCAATTGGAATTGGCTTAGGCTTGTTATATGCATGGATGATCGCACCCGTACGTTATATCAATACCACGCCGATCACTCTACGCGCCGACTTCAAAGATCAATATCGAATGTTGATCGCCGCATCTTATGCATCCACGCATGATCTGGCACGCGCAAAAATCCGCCTTGAATTGCTCGGTGATGCTGATCCTGTACAGGTATTGAGCGCCCAGGCTCAACGCTTATTGGCATCGGGCCAGCCATTTGACATCGTGCAACAAGTTGCCATGCTGGCTGATGACATGCAATCGGGTGTCGCACACATTCCGCCAACCGCGACAACGGAATCAATTGCCAGTGTTGAGCCGCCGACATCAACGCCGGCCGCTTCTTTGTCCGGGACCGTAGCGCCGCCGCAAACCGCGCCGATTGCGTCGCCCACCATCGAAATCGTCAGCACGATCATTCCGCTAACCATCACGCCGCGCCCAACCTATACCCCAACGCCGACAGCCGGCGCACCGGCTATATTGTTGAGCAACGATAAAATTTGTAATCCAAATTTAACCGATGGTTTGATGCAAATCTCCGTGATTGACGCACATCACCATCAAATGCCCGGCATTGAGATCATCATCACATGGGACGGCGGCGAGGATCATTTCTTCACCGGCTTCAAGCCTGAGATTGCGAACGGTTATGCCGATTACATCATGCAGGCCAATGTGACGTATACGGTTCGCATCGCAGAATCGGGAACGCCTGTCCCCAATCTGGTTGCGCCCGCCTGCACCGATTCAAGCGGACAGAAATATACGGGCGGCTTTCATCTCACGTTCCAACAACCTTAAAAGAAAATGCCACAATTTTCATTGTGGCATTTTCTATCGCTAGAAGCCGGTGGGAAGTTTGGGAACCCAATCATTTCCCAAAACTACAATGACGTCAATACCCGCATAAGTTTTGCATTGGTTTTGATTAAAGGATATTTGATTGCCGCCGGCGATCACCCCGCGAGCAATCAAATAACGCAACGTATATAGTTTTGGGGCACACATATAAACTGTCGTCTGGTTATAATTCTGATTTGCCTTCCCGGTGCCTGCAACATTCAAACCCAGCGAATGAAAATAAAGGCCGGTTCGTTGATCCAGGTTTGCAGTATAGGTTCCGTTCAACACGCCGACTTTCGCCTTATCCGCCTGCATCAGCGCAATGGGATCGCCTTGAGCCGTTGGGCTGGTTGGGCCGCTGGTTGTGAACACCTGGGCGCTTATAAGCTCCATCTTGTCAGGAATCGGTTTAAAGACAGATGCGGCCTGCCCGGCAAGAGTCGTATTCGCCGGGACCATATCCGTATAATCAAACACAACGTTTTTGATTTGGTTTAGAGGAATGTCTTTCATCAAGTATGCCAGTTTAATGGCATCGTCAAAAGACATGTTGGTATGAAGCCCCCCGCCGAAGGTTTTATAGAACCACGGTGCTTTGGCAATCAGAGTTGGAAAATTAGCAGGATCCAGAACCTTATCACGGATCGCCAAGATCACTTGCTGTTGACGCTTGGAGCGATCCAGATCGCCGCCTTTGGCCCCGCATTGATCCTGATCGCGGCAACGGGCATAGGCAAGCGCAAGCGGACCACTCAAGTGGCGCATTCCACAACATGTAAGAATAAATTTATCTTTTCCATTCCCCAATGGATCGAGACGAAGATTCTCATAAGAACGGATATCCACGCCACCAATTGTATTGATGAATGCGACAAATGTGTCAAAGTCCACCTGGGCGTAATATTGAATCGGCACGCCCATCAGCTGTGAAACGGTTTCCATTGCCAGCCCGGGGCCGCCGCCCGGCAGTTTGGAAATCTCGCCGCTGGTCCAAGCTGTATTGATACGGCTGGACCCGACGCCGGGGATGTTAACCCACAGGTCACGCGGAATCGAGATCATGCCCGCCGTTTTTGAAACGGGATCCACTGTAAATAAAATGATCGTATCAGTGCAATCCGGGCAATCCGGCCCGCTAACGGCCTCACCGCCGCCGCGCAAGCCAAAGAAAACAATATTGATTCGACTGCCGCCATCCCATGTCGGCGCCTGCGCTACAGGCGCTGAAACCTCCGCTGTTGGAGTCGCAGGACCGATTGGCGTACCCTGAGCGTTCAGCACAAGAGTTGGCAGACCGGTGCCGCCGACATTACAACTTTCAGGCGGAATTCCATCCAAAGCTGTGAATTGCCAGCATTCGACGAAACCACGCGCAAAGATAAAGAAACCTCCAGCCAAAGCCAGAGCGGCAATCCAAAATATGATTTGGCTCACCGAGGGACGAAATTTAAAATTTTTGAAGAAGTTTACAAATCGATTCATAATCAACTCAATTTAAGATGTACCATATCGAGGCCAAGTTGTTGCAGGCCGATCTCGCACCAATGATGCAAAATTGCCGAGTCGTCATCCATGGCTTTCATCATAACCGGGATGGCGCGCGGGTCACGGACTTCAGCCAGCGCTCGCATCATTTGGATTTTCACGGATGGAGATGCCTGTGAAAACGCATCCAACAGGACTGGAACAGCAGACTTGCCAATGGCGGATAAGGCATTCGTCGCAAGCGTTCGGACCATCGCGTCATCGTCGTTCAAGGCGCGGACAAGAGCCAGCGCCGCGGCCTGGCGCACTTCCGATGAAACATCGTTCAGCGCCTCGATAAAACAATCCGCATCGATCTTGGCTATTTGCGCCAAAGTCCGCACAGCCCACCAGCGATGATCCGCATCGGAAGATTTCAGCAACGCGTCCAGCGCGAGGTTCATCTCCGCTGACTAAATCATCAAACAAACAATCGATGGGCGACACAATTGCCCGTTATTTCGCAGGCGGCGGAACGGGCAATTGAGCCTCCGGCGTCTTCACCCACTTCTCACCCTCATCAATCAACATGACCGGGATATCGTCCACAATGGGATATTTACGTCCGCAATCCTGACAAACAAGCCAGGCATCTCTGTAAAGTTTTAACAATCCATCTTTCTCGCGAACGCAATTGGGACAACGTAAAATTTCGAGTAATTCTTGGCTGACCATCTTTTCTCCAATCACAAGTGCCTGCGAAGTGACTGCGCCTTTCAGTTGCGTATTGGGCAGGCAGTCGGCCTATTGTACCATGCTCAACGCGGGCGATTGGCACTTGCCTTCATGCAGCGCCTCTGCCGCGGGATCCTGCACACTAGGCGCGTATTCACAAATTGCCTGCCAGGGTTCATAATGTGTTTTGAACTCATCTTGAAAATAGACTGCGCCATTCTTCGTCACGGAACGCGTCACATCCACATCCGCGCCGTTCACAGCAATATCCGTCTGCTGCATCTTCACGTTGGACGGTAGATCGGGATTTTTTACAAACGATGGCGGCGGCGCCGGAACAATATTCTGCGGGCCCGTTGTATTGATCGTCACACTGCGCCCATCAGGTGTTGAATAGAATTGCCAGGTAAGATAGTCAGAACCCACATGCGTTTCCATCAAAATCCAATACGGTGAATCGTTTTTAAATTGGAAATCCACCAGAGGAAAATAGACCGTGGCGTCCATGCCGGCCAGGTTAGGATCCATCGTGCCGCTCGGCGTCTCTTCGTAATACGAGACGCGGTACGCATGAGGGACGCGCTCCACAACTGGAAAGCCGGCGTTTAATACCGTACGAAACAACGTAGTGCTTACCTGGCATACGCCTCCGCCGACGCCCGCGATGGTCTGGTTGCCATAAATAATAAGCGCCTCCGCATACCCGTTGTTCAGGCTGATATCGCCCAGGGTTTGTCCCATCGAAAACGTTTCGCCCGGCGCAACCAGCACGCCATCGAAACGCGCCGCGGCGGTTTGAATATTCTGCATACGCGCGGCGGGCGATCCATAAAAATAAGAAGTCTGTTGCTCGATCAATTGGGTAATGCCCAACTGTTTTGCCGTAACATCATCCGCTGCCGCAGGCTGGGTTTCTTTAAGAACAATCGGAACCGTATGCTCGCCGCGCGCTATCGCATCATTGATCGCCTTGACGCTGGCATCGATGTCAATGGTGCGGCCTGTGACCGAGGGAGTAACGAGCGCCAATTGGTCCGTTGTAGTATTGAAATGGAATTGCGCGTTCGCCGCTTGACGGTCCGCTTGGGTAGCGATGTTTGCCAGCATCTGGCGCACCGAATCCGGGTTGAGAAGAACCTGCATATTGGATTGATTGCCATTCTGCCCACGCTCAACTCCAAGCATGTTCGCAATCGTTTGCGGTTCATAAACCCACGGCCCCGGATCGCCTTTGCCTGCATTCGGGATGACCAACTGCAAAGGCTGGCTTAAGATATTACGAGCGGCGTCTGCCTGCGATGAAACATCCGTTAGAGCAGGTTGCGTTTCTTGAATCACGAGCGGCACTTCGCCGTCCGTAAACGTTTGCAAGCGCGCACCGAGATACGTCAGCGTGGCGTTGACATTCAACGTGCGTCCAATCTGTCCCGCCTGCGCCACCACATTTGTTCCTTCAAGATGAAGGCTGGCTTCCACTGCCGGTTGATCGATCTTCTGCGCGAGCTTTTGTAAATATTGATTTGCCACGCGCTGATCGAAGACGATCACAGGCGCGACATCCTCGCCAGATTCAAGCGCGCGGAGCTGGCCATCCAACGCTGAGAACACATCTCCGCTTCGTCCCAGCCGGTAAGCGGACTCCGCGCTCGAAGACGGATCAAAAACCATGCCGAGTTCCGCGGGCGAAGCGACCCAGCTATTCGCCCCGTCCTGAAAAAGCACTTTTCCGCTGATTGGATATGAAAGCGTTTGACTCAATTTTAACGCCGCATCCTGCGGAGACATTCCCGAAAGATCAACGCCCGCCACCGATACGCCTGGGAAGATTCGTCCCGCGTAGACCAGTTGATATCCCAACATCCAAACAACGATGGCAGCACAGTATAAAACAATTCCGCCGACAACAACCTTCAAAAGTTGGGCGATGATCGGTGTGCGTTGCGACGCGGGATAAGAAAACGCAGACATTGGCGTTTATTATACTCAGCAGAATGAGTAGCAGATTAGTCGAATGTTTGGTAGTTTGATAGTCCAATAGTCGGATAGTTTGCAACACCCATCGCGTTCTACTTACTGCTTTCTGCTTACTTGAAGCGCAAGCCGGGAATAATCATCGGCGTTGCTGCTTTATATTCCGCGTAAGCCGCGCCAAATTCGCGCAGAAGTTTGCGTTCTTCAAAATATGCACCGACGAAAATATAAATCGTAGCGCAGATATACACGATCAGTTGATTGAGTGTCATCGTAGCAGTCAACCACAGAAAAAGCAAGCCCGCGCTATAAAGCGGATGCCGCACGAAGCGATAGAGTCCGCTCGTGACCAGCGTGCCCGGCTTGCCATCTGGTTCGACCAGCTGGCGCAATCCAACGAATGACAATGTATCCGTCTGCAACACGCCATAAAGAAGAAGGAATGCGGCTACTCCCTGCCCTGCCAGCATGAGATACTTCCACGGAGCGGGGATGAGATATAAAGTATGGTTCGGCAATATCCACATCAGCCACAGGATCGGTAAGATGCTGAGCGCGGAAAAAATATTATAGCCAAGGCGATACAGGCGTATGAAACCATCGCCAAATGTTTTGCGGAAAAAATCCTTGAGCGCCAATGAAGCCAGCAGGGAATGAACAATTCCCCACGCGGCAAACGCGCTAATTAAAATCAATATGTTCATAAACGCTATTATAAGATATTACGGCTGAGCCACCGCATAAACCCGTTGAAATTCTTTCATATATTGCGCGGCAATATCTGGGTTATTGATCACGATAAGGTTCTCGTCGTTGCTCTTCTCAGCGCTGGCGGTGAAGTTGTACGAACCCATCACCACGATTTGACCGTCAATGATAAAAACCTTGTGGTGCATCAAGCCCGGATTGCCATCCATATGAACATCCAACCCGGCTTTACGAAACGCGGCATACTCCGTTCCGACATCGGACCTGACTTGATCGGTCTCCATCACGCCCGCCACTTTGACTCCCGCGGCGGCGCGTTGACGAATCGCGTTTCCCAATGGATCGGCTGTAAACGAATACGCTAAAAAGTAAATGCTCGATTGCGCGTTATTAATCAGCGGCAGTAAAGACTTTTGAATGTGATCGGCGGGCGAGAAATAAATATTTAACGGTGTGCCGTCAATGGTCAAGGAAGGATGCGGAGTTTCAGAAACCAGATGCGGACCAAATTTATGATCTACAAACATTTGATCGAATTCGGNNCGCCACTTGCGTCGAGCGGATATGCATCAGATTATTATTGTCGTTATAAGTACCAGATTCGGTATAGTTCATCGAACCGGTCCAAACATCAGTTCGGTCAATGACCACAAATTTATTGTGCATCAACCCCGCAAGATGATCGCCGATAATCGGAACGTTGGCGCTTTGCAATGCCTTCACTTCAGTTGTGTTCATGTTATCGCTTTCCATGACGAGGCGCACTTGTACGCCGCGCTGTTGAGCGTGTAAGAGCGAAGACTCGACATCTTTAAGATTCAAGCTGTAGGCGGCCATGTCTATCGCAACGCGCGCAGAATCCAACGAAGCGACCAGTGGCCCATCCGGCCCGCCTGATTCTTGTTTCGCTGCCGGGTTGGTCGGATCTGTAAAATACAACTCAAACCACGGACCGCGAACGCCATATCCGATTTGCATCGGAATATTGGTCAATGCGCCCGGCGTACTGGTTACACCGGGTGGCAAAGCTGTGACAGGCTGTGTTGTTGGTGTAACGTCCGATCCAAATTGACAGGCAAGGATCAGAAGACAAATCGCAAAGAAAAATGTGAAACGTTTCATTGGGACCCTCCAAGATTATTATAGCGAAAATCCCAGTGATTTCAAATGATATAATCCTTGCATCCCATGGGACCAAATGTAAAAAACAATTCTGCCAATCGCCAAATCGCCCGCGCTGCCGGGACGGTAATGTTTGCATTTGTATTAAGCAACGTTGTCGGTTTGGTACGGCAGATTCTGATCTCGCGCGCCTTCGGCACGGGAGATGCGTACGACGCCTTTGTCGCGGCTTCACGTTATCCCGATTTGATTTTCAATCTGATTGCGGGCGGAGCGTTGGCGTCTTCGTTCATTCCGGTCTTCACCGGCTTTCTGGAAAAAGAAGATCGCGCCTCCGCCTGGAAGCTGGCATCGGCTGTCATCAATTTGGTCATCCTGGTGCTGACAGCCATCAGCATTCTCTCTGCAATTTTTTCAGTTCAAGTGATTCGATACATCCTCGCGCCGGATTTCAACCCGGCCAAACAACAACTCGCCGCTTCACTTCTACGCGTCCTATTGATCGCTCCGACCATCTTCGGCGTTAGCGGAATTGTGATGGGCGCACTCAACGCACATCAAAAATTTTTGTTGCCCGCTCTCGCTTCGACNNTGGCTTGGGGTGCGGTGCTCGGAGCATTCCTTCACATCGGCATTCAACTTCCACAACTCTTGCGCCTGCCTAAATGGAATTTTAAATTTTCACTCGGCTTGGACAATGCCGCGGTGCGCGAAGTTTTATTATTGATGGGGCCGCGCTTGCTTGGCGTGGCCGTGGTGCAAATTAACTTTGTCGTCGGCACAATCATCGCATCGGGACAGCCGGTTGGTTCAGTTTCATCATTGACCTATGCTTTTCAAATCATGACCATGCCGGAAGTTGCAATTGCCCAAGCGATTGCGATTGCCGCGCTTCCGACTTTTTCCGCGCAAGTGGCACGCGGCGAATTGGTCGAGATGCGCCATTCGCTCGCTTCGACGTTGCGCGGCGTTCTGCTCCTTTCATTGCCCGCCACCCTCGGCTTGATTCTGTTGCGTTATCCGGTCATTGCATTGTTATATCAACGCGGCCAGTTCGATGTGCAGTCCACCGACATGGTGGCGTGGGCATTGCTTTGGTACACCGTTGGCTTGGTTGGACATTCGGTGGTCGAGATTCTCTCGCGCGCCTTTTACGCCCTCCACGACACACGCACACCGGTTATCGTCGGGACGATTGCCATGAGTCTCAACATTGTTTTTAGTTTTGCATTCTCGGCATTGTTTGCAAGCCTCGGTTGGATGCCGCACGGCGGACTCGCATTAGCCCTTTCCGTTTCGACAGCACTGGAAATGAGCGCGTTATTTATTTTGATGCGCCGCCGATTAAAAGGATTAGACTCCATGAATATCGGGCGCGGACTTCTGCAAGCCGGGTTCGCGACTCTGGTAATGAGTTTGTTTATAGTAGGCTGGTTGCATTTCGCATCTGGATATTCAGTGTGGATCATCGCACCGGTTGGAATCGTCATAGGCGGAATCATTTATGTCGCAATTATGTTTATCTTACGCGTGCCTGAATTGAATGAACTCGTTGGCGCGATCAGACGAAGATTAAGACAATCAAATTAAAAGTGTTGCGAGTTTTTATTGCGGCGGACCGAAATTAAAAATTGTCCGATTTGGTAACGTAGCTAAAGTAGCATACTGATCAATCCTGACTTTCATTGCATTGGTTAATTGTGTTAGGTCAGAACTATTCATAACCCCTATCGGGCCACAAAAGTATATGGTCATTAATTCTATCGGTGAAACTTGATCAATCGATGTTCCTTTGGCAAATTCCGGCACATCCCATATCTGAAGATCGCCTTGTTCGTCCGTAAAAAACCGTGTCTGATGTGTATATCCGTGGACATCTGTCCACGTTTGGAAACCTGAACCAACAGGCGCATCAATGGTATCAACTACGATACTGGAATCAAGTTTCCATACCCATGGCTCCGTTCGTTCTCTCGTGGTAAATGATAAGCTGAGTTCACCCTTGCCGAATTGTTGAAAACCAATGAACTCTGATCCCATTCTTTCTTTTAACACATTCTGCAAATCTAAAATAAATAGGTTAAGCAATTCAGGGTAATTATCGCTAGAGATACCAACGAAACTCAATGATTCTACCTTATCAAATCCTGGCAGTTTATCACTGATGTTAACATGTAATCTCATTTGATCGGTTAAACCAATGGAGTGACCTTTGTCACCATAGGGAAACAGCGGGACGCCTATGTCATTTACCATGATATGCCGTTCCCACGTATTTAAATCTTTATTCCATATGACAGTCAATCCATTTTCTGTTTTTGTATAATTTCCATTTGCATCTTTCCCAGTTGCGCCTTCGGGCATATTCGGATCAACCGTTGGTGATGGCTCTATCGTTGCTGTTGGAGGGATTGATGTCGGCGTTGATGTAGGAGAGGCTTCTACAAGAGCGGTTGGTGTGACAGTTGTCGCCGTCGCACAGGAGGATAAAAGCGCCAAAGCAATCAAAAGAGAAATAATTAGCAAAAGCTTTTTCATGCAAACCTCATCATAACTAATGTCATTGCGAGGAGTCGCCCGAAGGGCAGGCGACGTGGCAATCCCAACTCATCTTCAGACAATCAATTGCAAAAGAACATGAGATTGCGAGATCTGCTTCGCAGATCTCGCAATGACATGCAGAACAACATCATTTTCCCAGCGACCACATCAACGTCGCAACCACAATCCCCCACAAGACTCCGCCCGCCACTTCCAGCGGCGTATGACCGAGCACTTCGCGCAATTCCTTTTCGTCTGGCATTTGACCGCGCATCAACTCTTCAAATAATATGTTGATCCGCTCGGCATGTTTGCCCGCCTGACGGCGCACGCCCGCCGCATCGTAGGTCACGATCATGGAAATCACAACACCCAATGCAAACAGCGGACTATCATAACCCTGATGCAAACCAATTGCCTGCGTGGCCGCGATGATCACCGCCGAATGTGAACTCGGCATTCCGCCCGCGGTAAATACCATCGCCCATTGCCAACGGCGTGAGCGCAAATACTCCATTGGAATTTTCAAGAACTGCGCGGTGAGCCATGCGACCAACGCGCTGAGCAACACATCATTATGAAAGATGCCAACGAGATTCATTCCGCCTCTTCGGAATCGTTCAACGTCTCACCGGATAATTGTTTCACTTTCAATTCAGCTTTATCCAAAATTTTTGCGCAACGTTTAACCAGCGCCTGCCCGCGTTCATACAACGCCATCGACTCATCCAAAGAGCGTTGTTCATTTTCCAGCGCAGCGACGATGCCTTCCAATTCAGCAAAGGCTTGTTCGTAACTCAAACTTTCCACTGATTTAAGTGTAGATGATTTTGGCATAAGGACTCCTCATTTGACTGTCGCGTCGATATTGCCATCTGAAACGCGGACATGAATTTCATCTTTTGATTTAACCTGTTTTATTTTACTGATCAATTTTCCATCAGCTTGACGCGTGACGATTGCATAGCCTCTTTCCAGAACTTGAAGCGGATTCAGCGCCTCGAGGCGTTTGCGAAAACCTTCGATTTGATTCGCTTCGAGCGCGAGACGATGAGCCTGCGCGACGGCAAAACGATGAGCAACATCATCGAGTCTTTGCCGTTCCGATTGAATGCGGCGAGACGGAGAGAAGAATCGCAAGCCATCGCGTAGAGAAGCAAGCGCGTTACTTTGCTCTTCCAAAATATCCTGCATCGAAGTCGCAAGTTGCAAATCGAAATTTTTTAAGTTCTCTCCCAAATCAATGATTGTGGTTTGTGTTGCCAACTCAGCAGCAGCCGTAGGTGTCGGCGCGCGCAAATCGGCGGCGAAATCACACAACGTGAAATCCGTTTCGTGTCCCACGCCGCAAATGATCGGGACTTCAGATGAAGCCACGGCACGCACGACGCGCTCATCATTGAAAGCCCATAAGTCTTCTATTGAGCCACCGCCGCGCGCCAAAAGAATCACATCCGGCAATGACTTGAGATGATTGAGTGATGCAATGGCTTCGATTAATTTCGGCGGCGCATCCTCGCCTTGAACCGGCGACGGTGCAAGGATCACTTCAACCAACGGCAAACGTCGCTGGATGGCGGCCAGCATGTCGCGTAACGCCGCGCCCGTTGACGAAGTCACGATGCCGATGCGTTTTGGAAAAGATGGAATTTCTCGTTTGCGTTCACTATCAAAAAGACCTTCGGCTTCGAGCATCACTTTCAGCCGCAGAAATTCCTGATATAACGCGCCCTCGCCCACCGGTCGGATTTGATCGGTGTAAAGTTGGTATTGCCCGCCGACTTCATAGACGCCGATCCTGCCATGCGTCTCAATCGCCATCCCATCTTGAAGCGGAAGCTTAAGCCGCGCCGCGTCC
>PLNY01000458.1 GCA_003141915.1 Anaerolineae bacterium
AGGGCAAACCAAGACTCATGCCCAAGGTGAAGTAGTCGTTCAATACTATGGCTAGACCTTCAGTAGGCCGATCATTCATGTAATATTCGGCATAGACAAATTCAGGTTGCTTCCAACCAATTCCCCGCCATGGATGATCTGCCATTATCTGAAGGGATCCGACATAGGCGTCCACTCGATTACGCCAGGATGTGTCATACTGATTTGCCACCGACAAGACCCGGCGAATCCCATGAATATTCGTATCACGCAGACACCAGAAACTGACTACTAGGATTGAAACGGCAATGAGGACAATGCTTAACCGGTGCCTAGAAATCATGGCGAAACAGGTCCAGCATCTGGATGACTCTTTAGGAGGCGAACCGTCGGTTGTCTGGCCTTGCCCGTTCTGTGTCGCACAAGTCCGCTGCCGTGCTATAACAAGATAAAGCACGCCAAAAAATCCGCCGAGCCACGCCCCTCTGCTATAACTCTTGTAGAGCCCAAGGAGAAGCACTGTCGAGCCAACGATTGTGGCTAGTGTTATCAGTAAGCATTGCTTTTTCTTGATCATACAAACGACGTTTTCCCATCCAAACCCACCACTACGAAGCAATGCCATGTTAGAAAATCGTAACCTGCCTAGAATTGGAAAAGCGCTGATTAACACAAAGCCCAAAGCCATCGCTAATCCGAATTCATTTGGGTTTTTAAAGGGACCAGTCCATCTAAGTTCGCCTCGATATACATATAGCTGCTGACCCCAGTGGCTCCAATCTGGATCGAAGATGGCAGCTAAACTGAGAACTATGATCAAGGCAACAAGTGGTTGCAGGATGAATGCGTTCCTGTTGCGTTGCACCGCCAAGGATTCCCCAGCGACGGTCATGGCCAGCGACAGCGCCATCCCTGCGAGCAATACTATGGTTTCAGATCCAATACTGCTCACTTGCTGAGCACTGGTTCGATGCATCACCACCAACACAAAGAACAAAAGCGATAAGAAGGGTTTCAGAAACAGGGTAAGTCTTGGGCTGCTTGGTATTGGCCCTCGACGGATCCAATACGCTATCCATCTCAGACGAATGAATGCGATCCAAAATACACTAAAGGCGAGTGCAAGGTACGGCAACCATGTAGCCCAATTCGCAGTTTCGGTATTTGCTAACGGATTCCAGTACTCATATCCGACTAACCACATGAACAAAGGGACGCACAACAAGAATATTAATGCTGAAATCATAGCGTTACGATTACATCCACTTGTCTCACAATTGCGTATAGGGTTACCGTACCTTTTTTTCAACTTTTTTAGGGATGATCCGTTGGTTTGAAAAACTTTCATCTAAATGAGCAGATAATATCCGGAGGAGCATGGCTGGATGCGTTTTGATGAAGAAATGATCTCCAGGCATCATGTGGAAAGAACAAGTATGACTGGTTTCTTCGCGCCAAGCCTCCAACTGATCCCGGGTAACATCTTTATCTTGCAGTCCTCCAAAGACAGTGATCGGGCAACCCAGCGGGGGACCATTGACATAAACATGTGTTTGTGCGGCTTCGAATTCCGCGCGCAGCACCGGTAGCATCAGTTTCATGAGTTCGGCGTTACTCAGCACTTCTGGAGGCGTGCCATTCAGCTTCCGCAATTCTTCAAGGAATCGGGGCTCCGGCAGATCATATATCAACGGGTCAGTATTTGGAATGCGAGGAGCCGACGAACCCGAAACACACAGGTGGAAGGGTTCCAATCCATAGGCCGCCTTGAGAAGACGGGCCACCTCAAAACAAATTTTTGCTCCCAAGCTATGCCCAAAAAACGCGAACGGCTTGTCAAGATAGGGTCTCAAGCTTATACTGAGAACCTCGGCAGCAAAGTGTGTGTTGGAGAAAGGCTCTTCCGCAATTCTGGTCCCTCGTCCGGGTAATTGAACCGCACACACTTCCACGGTCTTCGGGAGCATCTCCGACCATTTCCTAAAAATCGTTACAGCATCACCCCCGGCGTAGGGAAAACACAACAATCGAAAACGTGCATTGGGCTTGGAATTNNCTCTCGTACCGTGACTCATATGCCACCGGTGAATATCAGGAACCCATTCATTGAATCATCCAAATACAACACAAACAATAACACACGTAGTTCACGAAGGAATAGCGCCGCGACTTACTTTGTTTTGCGTGCTGCTTCTTCCATCTTCTTGCGGAGGCTTAACGGCCTCATGTCGGTCCACACTTCCTTGATATGAGCCAGACATTCAACTTTGGAGCCACTTTTCCCCACATCCTTCCATCCAAGTGCATTCTGCTTGTGCGCCGGCCAGATTGAATATTGCTCCTCGTGATTGACTACCACTTTGTAGATTGTCTTGTCTTCAGTTTCGTCCATGTCGCACCCTTAAACCATAACAGTTCGCGAAATTCAAGCGGAAAATTGGAATCAGGGCTATGCGAGGCGCTTACCCAGCTTTCGAGTGCGTTCAATTCAGCTGCACCCTTAACTCAAAAATTAGAAATTGGCAGCAAAGGGTGGAACCGGGTAAGTTTTCCAGTGTTGACCAGAAACAAATGATTATCGGATTTCAGCGGGATAGATTATGAGCCTGCCTGATGAGATCAACCCGTGGCCGGACCCACCCGATGAATTGCGTTTAGCCGGACACGAGGTCCATGTCTGGGCGGCGTCACTGAGGGTTTCTTCCGATGTTTTGACAGGTCTCACGGCTACGCTCTCGCCTCTGGAAAAAGAACACGCCGGAAAATTCAAGTTTGATCTCCATCGCAACCGCTTCATCGCCGGACGCGGATTACTGCGGACAATTCTGGGCCGCTACCTGCAAATCAGTCCGTCGAAGCTGGATTTTGTTTATTCGCCGCAAGGCAAGCCAGCGTTGGATCTGAAGTCCGGCGGCGCGGGGCTTCACTTCAATCTGACTGATACAGAAGACTTGGTGTTGTTCGTGGTGACGCATATCGGCCCGGTTGGCGTTGATGTTGAGTCCATCCGTCCTGTCAAAGAGATGGGCGA
>PLNY01000186.1 GCA_003141915.1 Anaerolineae bacterium
GACGCGGCTACTTTGGCATCGAAGAAAAATACAACGATATACTGGCAGGCACTCCCATTCAAGTCAAAGTACCAGTTGATCCCAACCAAGCCGCAGATATTCCACAAGTACCCAACGGCACGACTTTGATCCTAACGCTCAACCGCGATCTGCAAGCGGCCACCGAACAAATTCTGGACGACTCACTTACAAAATACGGTGCGCAAGGCGGCACCATCGTTATCATGGATCCACGCAACGGTGAAATCCTAGCGATGGCATCCACCCCGCGTATGGATCTCAACCAATTCTGGAATTACGCAAGCATCTACCACAACGCCAGCGAATATAATCTCGCGGTCAGTACGCCTTACGAACCTGGCTCTGTGCTGAAAATTCTTACCATGGCCGGCGCGCTCGATAACAACACTGTCACGCCAGCCACTACTTTCCTGGATACAGGCTCCATCTTGATTGGCGGAGTAACTATCATGAACTGGAATGACCAAGCCTGGGGACTTCAGGATATGGAGGGCTGTATCCAAAACTCGCTCAACGTCTGCATGGCATGGGTTTCATCGCAGATGGGAGCGCAAAGCTTTTACGAGTATATGAATCGCTTCGGCCTCGGACATCCAACCAGCATCGATCTGGCCGATGAAGCGGCAGGCCGCTTGAAGACTCCGGGCGATACGGATTGGTCGCCATCGGACCTGAGCACCAATGCTTTTGGCCAGGGCGTGGCCACAACGCCGATTCAAATCATGATGGCCGCCTCAGCGATTGCGAATAACGGCCGCATGGTCACGCCTCACGTCTTATATGCCATGGTGCGGAATGGACGGCAATTCAACGTCCCGGCCCAATATGCGGGTTCTCCAATTTCCGTGCATACGGCCCAAACCATGAATCAAATGCTGGCCACCTCGATCAAAAACGAAGCCTCGCTTGCGTCAGTACCAAACTATTCAATTGCAGGCAAAACAGGCACGGCTCAAATCCCCATCGAGGGCGGCTATGATCCGGTCAAAACCAACGCCTCTTTTATCGGATGGGGTCCGACGGATGATCCGCGGTTTATGATCTATGTCTGGCTCGAATCGCCTTCCGCGTCCATCTGGGGTTCTGAGACTGCCGCGCCGGTCTTCGCACAAGTGGCACAAAAGACCATTCTCATGCTGAACATTCCGCCCGATAAGATTCGCGAACAAATTGCCGCCCAACATTAAATATGCTGACACTTGCCGATGCAATCGAAGCTTTGACCAATACACGCCTGAACTCCAATGCAGTGATTACCGAGGCGATCATTGATTCGCGGCAAGCGATTCCCGGCTCTTTATTTGTAGCTATTCCCGGTGAGCGATTAGACGGCCACGCCTTCATTGAAGATTCATTGAAGCGAGGGGCTTCTTTTGCTTTAATTCAAAGGGAAATAAACGCCTCCATCCGGACCCTCGACCTTCGCAACGGCTTCTCCAGCGAATCCATNNCTCTGCCTGCGTGTGGACAACACGATTTCGGCGCTTCAGCAAATCGCACGCTTCTGGCGCCGCAAATTGAATCTGCGTGTGATTGGGATCACCGGCAGTGTCGGCAAATCCACAACGAAAGAAGTTGCCGCTCAGGTGCTGAGCCAGCGATATCGCACGCTTAAGAATCCGGGAAATCTAAATAACGAGATCGGACTTCCTTTGACGATTCTCCGCCTCGGGTCCGGGTATGAGCGGGCGGTGTTGGAAATGGGATTCTATGTGCCGGGCGAGATCGCCCTTTTATGCGACATTGCCCTGCCGCAAGTCGGAGTTGTCAGCAACATCGGAACAGTTCATGCGGAACGCGCCGGTTCACAGGAAGCCATCGCGCGCGGCAAATCGGAACTGGTTCAAGCCTTGCCTCCCGCGCCGGAAGGAACCGCAATCCTGAATTTCGACGATCCGCTTGTGCGAAAAATGGAAGAGAAAACGAAAGCGCGCGTTTTCTTTTACGGCCTTTCGCCCGAAAGCCATTTATGGGCCGATCATGTGGAAGGTCTTGGGCTGGAAGGCATTCGGTTTCAATTGCATTATAAGAATGAAACCCTGCATGTGCGTGTACCGATGATCGGACGGCATTCCGTGGAAACTGCCCTGCGCGCCGCCGCAGTGGGATTGGTCGAAGGCCTGACGTGGCAAGAGATCCTGGATGGCTTACGTGAAGGAAACGCGCAGTTGCGTTTGGCCGCCGTCCGTTCTTCTTCAGGCGCGTTAATCCTGGATGATACTTATAATGCTTCGCCTGAATCTATGTTAGCATCCTTGAATCTTCTGAGCGAACTGGAAGCGCCGCGCAAGATCGCGGTGCTGGGCGATATGCTGGAACTTGGTCCTTATGAACGGCAGGGACATGAAATGGTCGGCTTACGCGCCGCGCAGGTTGCAAACATATTGATCACTTTTGGCGAGCGCGCTCATCTGTACGCAGAGGCCGCCCGCCGCGCCGGAATCAAGTCCGTTTACATTTTAGAATTCGACGAAGCCGATCCAATGATCGAATGGCTGAAAAAGAATCTGACAAAGGATGATACCGTGCTTATCAAAGGTTCACATGGTTTGCGTATGGATAACATTACCGCCGCGCTGGAGATCCAATTATGATGAGACAAGTTTCGCTGGCCCTCAGCTTGGCAGGTTTATCTTTTATGATGACAGTCATTTGGGGCGGACCTCTTCTGCGCATCTTACGTCATTTCAAGATCGGCAAGCTTATCCGCGTGGATGAGCCGGGGCATCACGCAGTAAAAATGGGCACGCCCACCATGGGCGGCGTCATGGTCATCGTGCCGGTATTGTTGCTGACCATTTTATTGAACGCGGTGGCATTGATCGGTTTTATGCAGAGCGGTGTTGGGCGATCTGTGCTGATCCCGATGATCGTGATGGTGGGTTATGCCATTCTGGGAATGATTGACGATTGGGAGGGAATCCGCGGCAAACGCAAGGGTGAAGGGATGCGCGCCCGCACCAAATTCTTTTTCCAAGTTCTGCTGGGCATCGGCACGGCCATCGTGTTGAAGTATATGCTCGGCGCGCCCGATCTCATCTTTCCCACTGTACCGGGCGTTTTCGATCTGGGATGGTGGTATGTTCCAATAGCCGCGTTCATCATCGTGGGCGCTTCGAACGCCGTCAACTTCACGGACGGGTTGGATGGTCTTGCCGGTTTGATCTCCGCCACCGCATTCGCGGCATATGCAATGATTGCTCTTAATCAACATCAGGTTTATCTGGCTCGATTCTGTTTCACGCTGGTCGGCGCGCTATTTGGTTTCCTGTGGTTCAACGTCCATCCCGCCGAACTCTTCATGGGCGATGCTGGTTCGCTTTCTCTTGGCGCGACCATGGCGGTCGTTGCCCTCATGACCGGCCAATGGGCCGTCCTGCCCATCATCGCGATCATCCCCGTCAGCGAAATGATCAGCGTCTTGATTCAAATCGGGTATTTCAAACTCACGAAGGGCAAGCGGTTTTTTAAGATGGCGCCCATTCACCTGCACTTTGAATTGCTTGGCTGGAGTGAAACACAAGTGGTGCAGAGATTTTGGTTAATTGGTTTGCTCGCTGCGATGGTTGGAGTCGGTTTGGCTTTGGTGTAAAAGATGAAGGATTGGAAAGGCACACGCGTCGTTATTTTGGGAGCAGCCCGGCAGGGTCTGGCTTTGGCGCGCTGGTTGATCAAACACGATGCCATCGTGACTTTGAGCGACAAACGTTCTGATGCAGAACTCGCTTCCGCACGCGCGGCTTTGAACGGCTTGCCGATCCAATGGGCTTTGGGAGACCATCTCATCGAACTTCTCGATCATGCAGATGTGTTATGTCTTTCTGGCGGAATACCGCTCAACCTCCCCATCGTAGACGCGGCTCTCCAGCGCGGCATTTCTCTTTCCAACGACACGCAGATTTTCATGGATGCCGTACCATGCAAAACAATCGGCATCACTGGCTCCGCAGGCAAGACCACCACCACTACTCTCGTTGGACAAATGGCGAAAGATGCGTATGGTGATCAGGCATTTATCGGCGGAAACATTGGTGATCCGTTGATCAATTACGTGGACGAGATGAAATCCACTGACCTCGCCATCCTTGAAATATCAAGCTTTCAATTGGAACAAATGACTATCTCGCCCAATGTTGCCGCGATATTGAACATCACGCCCAATCATCTGGATCGTCATGGCACAATGGAAGCTTATACTGCCGCCAAAGCGCGCATCCTTGATTTTCAATCATCAAAGGATATCGCCGTGCTTGGCCGCGATGATGCAGGCGCGTGGAACTTGCGAAGCAAAGTCAAAGGCAAAATCCATTCGTTTGGATTCAGCAAAATGGACGAAGATGCTGAAGGCACTTATTTTGATGACGGTATTTTGTATCTTTACGAGCATCGCGTGGACATCCCGCTGCTACGCCGCGACCAAATCCAACTGCGCGGCGATCATAATGTGAGCAACGTTCTCGCGGCGTTTGCCATCGGACACGCGGCGGGTTTTCCGCTCGATTCGATGCTGACCGCGGCTGAAGAATTTCGCGGCGTGCCGCACCGCCTTGAATTCGTCCGCGAATTGCGCGGCGCGCGCTGGTACAACGATTCCATCGCCACCGCGCCGGAACGGACGATGGCCGCCATCCGTTCGTTCGATGAGCCGATTGTGCTTTTGCTTGGCGGACGCGATAAAGACTTGCCGTGGGAAGAGCTGGCAAATCTCATACATCAGCGCGTGGATCATGTCATCCTGTTTGGCGAATCGGCAGAGAAGATCAAGAAAGCGGCAACCGCTGACGGGGCCGCGAAAAGACCGTTTACGTTAGATCAAGTCGCGCATCTGCATGATGCGATCATCAAAGCCAATGAGGTTGCAGAATCTGGCGATATCGTTTTGCTTTCGCCGGGCGGCACCAGCTTCGATGAGTTTAAAGATTTCGAGGAACGAGGAGAACAATTCCGCTTATGGGTACAGAAACTTTCTTAAGTGAACGTTCATTCGCTGAGGAACTGCCGGTCAAAAAATCCGGCGCGCCGAAACGCGCCGTGGACATGCCATTGCTGGTTGTGGTCATTGCGCTGACAGTTTTCGGATTGATCATGATGTTCTCGGCCTCATGGGATTATTCGCTCCAGCAATACGGCTCAGCCATGCATATGTTCTGGCGCCAACTGGCATGGCTGGGAGGCGGAATCGCCGCGGCACTTTTCCTTTCCCGTTTCGACTATCATCGCTGGCGCAAGTGGGTCATTCCCGCCATGGGGTTGACCATTATTTTGTTGGTTGCAGTATTGCTCGCCAACGAAATTCTTTTAGGCGCGAGCCGGTATTTATTTAATGGCTCATTCCAACCATCTGAATTGGCAAAAGTGATTACCATTTTATATTTATCGGTGTGGCTGTATGCCAAACGCGAATTCATTCACAAAATCACTTTTGGATTACTCCCATTGAGCGTGATCCTCGGCGTGATTGGTGGTCTCATTTTACGACAACCTGACTTGAGCACTGCCGCGATGGTGCTGATGTTGGGCGGCCTGTTGTTCTTTTTGGCCGGAGGCGATTTGAAACAGATTATCATCCTTTTAGTGATCGCAATCATCGTGGGATGGGCCATCGTCCTCACCCCGACCGGCCATGACCGAGTGACATCTTTTATCGCCGGTTTTAAAGATCCAACGCAGGCTTCCTATCACGTTCAGCGTTCGTTTGAAGCAATCGTTAATGGCGGCTGGTTTGGGGTCGGCATTGGGCGCGGTCAAGCGAAAGTAACCGGATTGCCTGTCCCACCCACTGACAGTATCTTTGCGGTGATCGTAGAGGAACTGGGCCTGGCTGGCGCAATCTTTCTGGTCGCTTTATATGCGCTGTTGATTTGGCGCGGACTCGTGATCGCCCGCCGCGCGCCCGATATGCTCGGCACCTTGATCGCATCGGGACTCGTGATCTCGATTGGTATCCAGGCCGCCATCAACATGTCGGTCATGGTCGGGCTGGTTCCGTTTTCAGGAGATCCATTGCCGTTTGTCAGCGCGGGCGGATCGAACCTGATTGTTTCGCTTGCATCCATTGGAATCTTAATGAATATCTCGCGCCAAAAAGGCGAGACGACGATATCATCAATGGCAACATCATCAGATGAAGAAGGGAGAACGTTCAGTGCGGCTCTTGATTTGCGCAGGTGGAACCGGCGGCGGCGTGTACCCCGCTCTCGCCGTTCACAACGCCTTTCTATCCAGAAACGCTGAGACCGAAATGTTGTGGGTCGGTGGAGAAGGCGGCATGGAAGAGGCCCTTGTGAAACGAGCAGGCATTCGTTTTCAAATGATTCCGGCCGCGGGTCTGCATGGCGTGGGCCTGCGCGCCTTGCCGCGCAATATAATGACATTGGTACGCGGCGTCAAAGCATCCATGATAATTCTGCGCGAATTTAAACCCGACGTTCTTTTTTTCACCGGCGGTTACGTAGCTGGCCCGATGGCTTTTGCCGGGCGAAACATCCCGACTTTGCTTTTCGTTCCGGATATCGAGCCGGGACTGGCTTTGAAATCGCTGGCGCGTTTTGCCGACCGGATTGCGGTCACCGCGCCGGATTCGCAGAAATATTTTTCCAGGAAATTGATCGTGAGCGGATATCCATTACGCGCGGAGCTCGCGGCTTGGGATAAATCAAAAGCGCGTGCCATGCTGAATCTGAACGATGACTTGCCTGTCTTGCTGGTCTTCGGCGGAAGCAAAGGAGCGCGTTCGATTAATGAAGCCATTGTCCTCCAACTTCCTACTTTGCTGGAGATGGCACAGGTGATCCATATCAGCGGACAATTGGATTGGGAAACAATTCAAACCGCGCGCGCCAGCCTGACGTCCGAACAAAAGAAGCGCTATCACGCCTTTCCATATCTGCACGAAGAAATGGGCGCGGCGCTCGCTTCTGCGGACCTCGTTATCTCCCGAGCTGGCGCGTCGACTTTGGGCGAGTTCCCATTCTTTGGCTTGCCCGCGATTCTCGTTCCGTATCCGCACGCGTGGCGATATCAAAAAGTCAATGCGGATTATCTGGCCGGGCAAGGCGCGGCGGTCATCCTGAAGGATGAATTGTTAAAGGATCAGCTTTTGCCGATGATAAAAGACCTGCTGGCAGATCCATCCAAGCGTGAAGCCATGAGCAAGGCCATGAAATCGTTATCGCTTCCGCAGGCCGCGCAAACCATTGCCAAACAGCTTCTGCAATTAGGAGGACAACGCCAATGATGAGCATCGTTTTTGTTTTCTGGTCCTACGTCATCGTCTTTGCTGTGATCGGCTTGTTGCGCGGCTGGGCAAAAGAATTACTGGTCTCGTTCAGCGTGATTATTGCGCTGGCGCTTAATTACCTGTTGAGATCATACGTCCCCATCGTCAACAAAATGGCGGACTCCAGCATTGAACTCTTTTGGGTCTACGTCGTCATTCTGGTCGCATTGGTTTTTTTTGGATATCAGACCGTGGCGCTTGTGCCGCATCTGGCGTCCAAGGCCACGCGCGAACGCCTGCAGGATGCTCTCTTTGGTGCGATCCTCGGAGCGGTGAATGGATATTTGATCTTCGGCACGTTGTTGTTCTATCTTAATCAGGCGGCATATCCTTTTCCGAATCTCGTCAGCGCGCCTACCGGCACAGTGGCGCAGGCCGTTCAAAACATGATGGCCTACATGCCGCCTCGCCTGTTCGGCGTGCCGGGTATTTACTTTGCCGTCATCCTCTGCTTCGTCTTTGTGATTGTCGTCTATGTATAGAGTGAATCTATGACACACGTGCATCTCATCGGCATCGGCGGTAGCGGGCTTTCTGCCATTGCCCGTCTTCTGAAAGAAAGCGGATACACCGTCACCGGTTCTGATCGCGCCCTCACGCCGTTCGCGGCGGACCTTCAAGCGGCTGGCGTGACGATTTACATTGGGCATCACCCGCGCAACATCCAGGGTGCGGATTGGATCGTTCGATCCTCCGCCATTCCCGATGACAACATCGAAGTGGTGGCCGCAAAACGTGCCAACATTCCCGTTTACAAGCGCGCCGATTTTCTGGGAAAGCTCATGGCCGATAAAACCGGTATCGCCGTCGCTGGAACGCACGGCAAAACCACCACCACCGCCATGATCGCATTCCTTCTTTCGGAACTCGGACGCGACCCATCCTTCATTGTCGGCGGTGTGCTGAGCAACTACGGAGTCAACGCACGAGCGGGCCAGGGCAATCCCTTCGTGATTGAAGCGGATGAATATGATCGCATGTTCCTCGGACTCAAACCGCGCATCGAGGTGATTACCAACGTTGAACACGATCATCCCGATTGCTACCCGACTTACGATGACATGGTTTCTGCATTTGAATCATTCGTCGCTTTGCTTCCCATGGATGGCACATTGATCGGATGCGTGGAAGACAGCGGCGCGGCCGCACTTCTCAACAAAGCCCGCCGTGAGGGACGCAATGTCATCGCTTATAACCTTCAAGCTGATATGACCATCAATGCTTCGCATTGGATGCAGGCACGTTCGCTCAAGCCCAATGAACAGGGCGGATTCACATTTGAAGCCACTACCAACATTGGCGAGCTTGAAACCATTCCGGTTTCGCTTCAACTGCCCGGCAAACATAACGTTCGGAATGCATTGGCTGCTTTGGCCGTAATTGCCGCTTTGGGCTTGCCTCTCAAAGAAGCCGCCGCAAAACTTTCGTCCTTCCAAGGCACGGGCCGCCGGTTTGAAGTAAAAGGCGAGAAGCGCGGCGTTATTGTTATTGACGATTATGCCCACCATCCCACTGAGATCAAAGCCACGCTGGCCGCGGCGCGCGCTCGTTATCCCCAACATCGCATCTGGGCAGTATGGCAGCCTCATACGTATTCGCGCACCCAGGCGCTCTTTTATGAATTCACGCGCGCCTTCACGGATGCCAATGAAGTGATCGTCACGGAAATTTATCCGTCACGCGAACCCAAGCAGGATTTTTCATCTGCGGAAGTGGTAAGCGCCATGCCGCATCCTTCCGTACACTTTATTGCTTCGCTCGAAGAGACAACGGAATACCTGCTCAAACATTTGAATGATAACGATGTGTTGCTCGTTCTTTCCGCCGGTGATGCGGATCAAGTCAGCGCCAACGTGCTAGCCGGACTTTAAAAGTGAGGTGCCTGATGGATGATAAAAAGAAAATCACGTATCAATCCACGACTTTGGGCGTGCCGCCGTTAAAAATGGTTTTAGTCCACGCCAAAAATGATCGGCAAAATAAAGCCGCCCAGACCACCTTGGAATCGCCCGAAGCGAAGGAAAAACGCGAAACACAAAAGGCAATTGTGAAATTGATCCAACATTTGAATGACGAATAGATGATGAAATCTACTGCCCTGCCCGTTGATGTTCTGCTTGCCAAATTTGG
>PLNY01000288.1 GCA_003141915.1 Anaerolineae bacterium
GGAACCATTCGAAGGCGCGCCGCGCTTCTTTGCGCCAATCTTGTTCGCCTGTAAGCCGGTAGGCCTCGAGGCAAGCGGAGACCATGGCTTGTGCTTCCACAGGTTGCTGGTCGAAGCGGGCGCGTTCGCCGCCCCGCGGATAAAAACCGTTGGAGCCGATGGGGACAAAATGACCTCCATCCGTATTCGCGCGTTGAAGACCAGCCAGCCAGCGCAGCGACTCCAACCCGGCTTCAGTCATTTCCGTATTCGGGATCGACTCTCCGCATAACAGCATGGCATGCGGCAAAGCAGCATTGCAATACGTCAGGCTTTGCTCAAACCAGTGCCATTCGTCCGAGCGGTTATTCCGGTAAAGCGCCAGCAGACGACCAGCCAATTCCTCGCGCACCTGGCTGGCGCGGCGGTCACCGGCAAAACGTCCTAGATACTCGTGAATGCCGATCAGCGCAAAGGCCCAGGCACGCGGGCTGGTTGTCTTGAGGATACCGAGCAATGACTGTTCGAAGATGCGGCCGGCCATATTATGCAGGGTCGGCTTATTGGAGCGGCCCAGGACCGTTCCCAGCGCCCACAAAGCGCGGCCATGGCTGTCGTCTGAGCCGCTTTCCTCGAGCCACTGGCGCTGATAATCCATAAAGTTGCGAAAGCGGGTCGTCTCGTTGTTGAAGGCGTACCACAGGAACGCGAGATAACGGGTTGCCAATTGAGTGGCTTCTTTGATACCCAGCTCCTCCAGTAGCGCGCTGACCATCAAAGCGCGCGCATTATCGTCGGTAGTATAGCCCTCAGCATAATTGGGAACGGTGAAGGTGGCATGTTGCAGAATGCCGGTTTGATCCGTCATATGATGCAGATGATCCAGCCTGAGGGGCGGAAGTTCCTGCGGGCGTTTATCCAACGATTTGACCACGAACCCGGCCTGCGCGAATTGACGGCGCTCAGCGCGGGCGCGTTCAAAACTCTGCAAGTAACGGCGGGCCACCTGAGGCCAGATCATATCGCGCCCAAACATATAGGCACGCTTGCGCATGGCGTGACGTCTGGCTTCATTATCCAACAGATCAATCACCTTCTCGGCCAATGCTTGCGGATCGCGAAACGGAACGAGCGCGCCCCGGTCATCCGCCAGCATTTCTTCCGCATACCAGTAAGGCGTGGAGATGACGGCCTTACCCGCTCCCACGGTATAAGCCAATGTGCCGGAGGTGATTTGTGCCTCATCGAGATACGGTGTAACGTAAATATCTGCCGCGCTGATGAACTGGACGAGTTCTTCCAAAGCCACAAAACGGTTATAGAAAATCACGTTGCTTTCCACGCCTTTTTGCTGGGCCAGCCATTGCAGGGATAAACGATATGTTTCGCCTTCGTTACGCAGGACCTGCGGATGGGTGGCACCGAGCACGATATACACCACGTTCGGGTGCTCGGCTAAAATGGCAGGCAGGGCCGAGATGACATTTTCAATGCCTTTGTTAGGTGAGAGCAGGCCAAAGCTTAACAAAACAGACTTACCTTCGACGCCAAACAAATCTTTATAAAAGCTCGGATCTTCAAAAGGCACATCGGGAATACCGTGCGGGATCAAATCAATCTTCTCTGGAGGTACGTGATAGATCTCCCGCAGGAATTCCGCCCCCCGTTCACTCATGACGACCAGGCGGGCCGAGAGGGACGCGATCTCTTCCAGCACCCGGCGCTGACCAGGGTCGGGGTCGCGCAAGATCGTGTGCAGAGTGGTGACGATCGGCATGCGCAATTCACGCAGGAGCACCAGGATGTAACTACCAGCCCGGCCGCCATAGATGCCGTATTCATGCTGAAGCGACACGATGTCCACGTTGTTGATGTTGAGAAAATCGGCCGCGCGGCGATAGGAGTCGATGTCTTTCTCGGTCAACTCAAAGCGGACTCGGGATGGATAATCATAGCCCAGTTCAACATCGTTGACCGGCAAGGCAATACAGGATGTGCCTTTGTACTCGTCCGCGATCGATTCACACAGGTCGGTGGTAAAGGTGGCAATGCCGCACTGACGCGGCAGGTAATTGCCTATAAAGGCAACCCGTTTGATGATCGAAAGTGAATTCTGTTGCATATCAAACTTCTCCTTCCAAATAACTTTTCTTATTTGGTTTGGTCAAACACCGATAAATAAAACATAAAGAGACCACCGAGACGGGGCCTCACTTTACTCAGAAAGATAGGATGGATATACTTTTCTGTGGAAAGTCGTTCGATCTAAGAAGCCGCGTTGATTACGGCTACGATAATTATATCCCACTTCCAATAGAATAATGCTTCGCGGTGACCCATAACAATAGATTTCTTACAAAAGTATATTATTTTAGCGACTAAAGTCGTTATCGAGCCACATAGCCAGAGGTCTAATGCAATATTTCCTCATTCGCCTGATCGGATGACCATCGTGTAATGATCGCTCTATGAAAGAATAGTGACAAGTTGGATACACACACGCGGATATTTCAGTCGTAGAATTATATTTATCGTTACCCATCACTAGAAGAATCACGAGTTGGTTTTTCAAGGAGGTACTTCGTTATGGAACAATACGATTTTGCCAAGGTATGGGTTGATAGCGAGGGGGTTCGTCTCTACTGCACCGACACTTCGGAAGGGGATGACTTGATTGTTCAACTCAAGCAACTTGTACCGAATCTGCAGATTAAGGAAACCAGTAAACTTCCCACAGGCGAGACCTGGTTCCACCACATCACTGCCTTATCCGCTAAGGATAACGGCTTGATGTGGTGGCTCATCAAGGAATTCGGCTCACGTGGCTGGGAGCCGATTGGTGCGGTTAGCTACCCTTCCGCATTTCACCCCGGCGATGACTTGCACTATGAGTTCAAACGCAAGTCCGCTGGATAAGTAATATTGGCGTTGGCACAACTCTGATTATCCGCCAACAGCAAGGGGATGATTCCGGCGCGCCATCTCATCCCCTTTTGATTCATCTGCTTGCCCATCAACCATCAATGCAGGATTTCCTCATTCGCCTGATCGGCTTCCTGATAAATCTTCTTGACTTCTTCCTTCATCTCGTCGGTGGCACTCGGTGTCATGGAAATAAACTTGATCAGGTCACGCGCCTGGCGCAATAAATCTTTGACTTGGGCGATGTAAGAGAAATCGCCGCGACCGCCCTCTTCAGGCACAGGCAGGTCGCGCGCCTTTTGAATCAGCTCTCTGGCTTTGATTATGCGTTCAGCGGCGGGAATAAGACGGGACATAAGTTTCCTGTGAGGCATTATTTATTGCTATTACATTAAAAGATCAATTAATGTATGAGGAGTCTATCTCGTAAAAATGAAACTATCGGTTTTACATCAAAAGCGTCATGCACAG